>NZ_JASCON010000036.1:0-53677 GCF_029959585.1 Pseudomonas sp. PS02302 | reverse complement strand
TCCGGGGCGAGCCGCGCCCCGGCGACTGGCGATCGCGACGGCCTCAGGGGGCGCGCCGCGGTTGGCGCGACCCTGGCCGGCGATGTCGAAGGCGGTACCGTGGGCGGGCGTGGCGATGGGAATGGGCAGGCCACCCTGCACCGTCACTCCGCGGGAAAAGCCCATCAGCTTGATCGCGATCTGGCCCTGGTCGTGGTACATGGTCACCACGGCATCGAAGGCGCGGTCATCGCCCTGGACCTTGAGAAAGATGGTGTCCGCCGGATAGGGACCGTCGGCGGCGATGCCCAGCGCCTTCGCGCGCTCCACGGCCGGGCCGATGAGGTCGAGCTCCTCGCGGCCGAAGCTGCCGTTGTCGCCATTGTGCGGATTGAGTCCACAGACACCGATGCGCGGCCGGGCCAGGCCGCTGCGTTTGAGTTCGTTGTCGATCAGCTGGATCGCCTCGATCACCCGCTCCTGGCTGAGCAGGCCGGGAACGTCCTTGAGCGCGACATGGGAGGTCACCCGCGAGGTCCAGAGGTCGTCGAGCACGTTGAATTCGCAGAACGGCCCCTGGTAGCCCAGGTGCTCGGCGAACCAGTGCAGCTCGTCGTTATGGCCCATGCCCGCCAGGTGCAGCGAGGTCTTGTTCAGCGGACCGAAGAGGATGGCGTCGGTGTGGCCGGCCCGGGTCAGGTCGAGGGCGACGGCCAGGGTGTCCAGACTGTAGCGGCCACCGACGGCGCTGGCCTCGCTGCGCGGGAAGGCGCCCTCGGCGGCGCCACGGTAGGGATACAGCAGGGGTATGTCGTCCTGGAAATCGAGGGCATCCAGGCTGTCGATGCGGCGACAGGGGTACTCGCAACCGGCGATGCGCATGCCGGCGCGCGCCTCTTCCTCGTCGGCAATCAGCACCATGCGGGCGCGACTGCGTACCTCGGGATCGGCCAGCAGGCGGGCGATCAGCTCGGGACCGATGCCGGCCGGGTCGCCCAGCACCAGGGCCAGGCGGGGAAGCGGGGAGTTGCTCATGCGGAAGTCCTCAGGTAGGTGTCCAGGCGGATGACGTCGGCCACCGGGCGATACAGGCGCCGGGCGGTGTCGTGGAAAAGCCGGCGCTGCGCCGTGGCAGGCAGCTCGGCCACCAGGCGCTTGAAGCCGCCGATGATGGTGTCGTAGCTGCCGCACAGGCGGTCGACGGGAAAGTTGCTGGCGAACATGGCCCGCTCGGCACCGAAGACGGCGATGGCCTCGCGGACGATCCAGGCGTTGTCCTCGGCGCGCCACGGCTGGCCGGCGAGGCCCAGGCCGGAGATCTTCAGCGCCACGTTGGGCCATTCGGCGAGGCGGGCCAGGGCAGCGCGCCAGGCGGCCAGACCTTCGGCGCTGCGATCGGACGGCAGCCCCGTGTGGTTGAGGATCAGCTGGGTAGCCGGGAAGTCCCGCGCCAGGCGACAGGCTTCGTCGAGATTCCACCAGGGCGTCTGCAGATCGAAGTGCAGGCCATGGCGCTGCAATTCGGCATAGCCCCGGCGCCAGCTGTCGTCACTCATCAGGGTACGCTGGCTGCCGACGTCTTCGGGACGCGCCGGACCACCGGGCTTGTGTCTCACGCTGCGCACCCGTTCGAAGGCGGCCTGGGCGGCGAGCAGCTCGGCGGCGTCTTCGGCATCCAGCCAGGCCTGGGCGACCACCGCATTGGGCACGCCATGGCGGCGCGCCAGGTCGTGAACGTAGCGGGTCTCACCCAGGGGATCGCGGGGATCCCACTCGGTCTCGACATAGACGGTCTGGACCACGTCATGGCCCGCCGCGTCAGCGAAATAGTGCTCCGGCAGATAGTCGCCCCTGATGGCGCTGTAATCACCATAGCGAAACGGGATGGTTTCCGCACCGGACAGCCAGGGGTGAACATTGCGCCCGGGCTCCCAGAAGTGGTGATGGGCATCAACGATGGGTCCGCTGTAGAGCTCAGTCATGGGCCACCTCCTGGGTATCCAGAGCGATCAGCAGGGTGCCGAGGATGAACAGGCCGGAGCAGAGGGCGAAGAAGCCCAGCACCGCCGGGTAGCCACCCAGGTGCTGCAGCAGCAGGCCAACCAGAATGGGCACGGCGATGCCGCCGAGGCTGCCGGCCAGGTTCATCACCCCACCGATCAGGCCGACCCGTGCCGGCGCTGCCAGCAGTGCCGGAAAGCTCCAGTAGAGGCTGCCCCACATCAGGAAGAAGGCGGTGAGCGACAGCAGCGCCACGGCGGCATAGGGATCGGTCAGCCGTGGCAGCAGCAGGAAGGCTGCCAGCGCCACCAGGCCGGAGCAGGACAGCAGCCCCTTGGCGGCGAGGCCACGGCGCACGCCCTTGCGCACCAGCAGGTCGCAGAGGAAGCCACCGACCAGGGAGCCGGCCGCCCCGCAGAGAAAGATGACGAAGGTAGCGGCGCCTATGCCCTTGATGTCGAAGCCGCGGGCCTGGGCCAGATAGCTGGGGCCCCAGGTCAGCAGGCCGAAGAACACCATGGCCCAGCTGGCGCGACCGATGAGGATGCCGGCCAGGGAGCGGCGGGCGATGCCCAAGCCCCGGGCGCCAGCCTTGGCGGCCTGGGCCATCGAGGTGGTGCGACCTTCGTTGATGCGAGCCAGCTCGGCGGCATTGACGCCGGGGTGGGCGGCCGGGTCGTCCCTCAGGTAGCGCCAGGCAAGCCAGGCCATGGCCAGGGTGGCGATACCGGCGACGAAGAAGGCGGTGCGCCAGGAGCCGAAGACGACGATCAGGTAGGCGATGAGCAGACCGCCCAGGGCGACGCCCAGCGGTCCACCGCAATCCATCAGTACCGCGCCACGCCCACGTTCGCTGGAGGCCAGCCAGAGGGAGTTGAGCTTGCCACCCGCCGGAAACAGCGGCGCCTCGGCGGCGCCCAGGGCGACCCGGGCGAAGATCAGCGACAGCCCGCCGGTGGCGAAGGCGGCGAGGGTCTGGAAGACGCCCCAGAGGCCGGTGGACCAGCCGATCACCCGGCGCGGGCCATAGCGGTCGATCAGCCAGCCACCGGGAATCTGCAGCAGCGCATAGGCCCAGAAGAAGCTGCTGAGAATCAGGCCCTGGATGGCCGGCGTCAGCTGGAATTCGCGGGCGATGGTGGGCATGGCGATGGACAGCGACACGCGGTCCACCAGGTTGATGACGGTCAGGCCGAAGATGATGGCGAAGATGCGCCAGCGGACGCGGGAAGCCTGCAGCGCCGTCGGCACGGCGGCATCGGCAAGGCGTGATGAGCGGGACGTCGAGAGCATGGCGTGGACCCCTGGGATTCTTGTTATGGGTGTTCAGCTGCCGGCTGGCGAGATCGACTATCGGACCCAGATCGATAACCGTCTAATCAAATCTACGCATAGGTGTATAGCCCCAGGATATAGGTCGACCGTGTCTACTCGCTGTAGCCCTTGTGCCATGCGGCCCGGGACAAGGAGTCATCGGCGACATAACCTCAGGCTATCGGTGCATGCCTTATTTTGAGTGGTCAGGCTTGCCCAGGACTGCGCACACTCGGCCCACCCAAAACAACGACAAGAAAGAGGTAGTCCCATGCGCAGCATCTCTCTGCTCGCCGCCCTCCCCCTGTGCCTGGCCGCTGCGGTGTCTCCCGTGGCCCAAGCCGCCTGGCAGCCCGAGGGCAAGGTGGAAATCGTCGTCGCCGGCGGCCCCGGTGGCGGCACCGACCAGCTCGGTCGGCTGATTCAGTCGATCATCACCCAGCACAAGCTGCTCGACGCCAGCACCGTGGTGATGAACAAGGGCGGCGGCAATGGCGCCGAGGCTTTCCTGGAGATGAAGCTGGCCAAGGGCGAGGCGGACAAACTGGTCATCGCCACCAACAACGTCTATCTGTTGCCGCTGACCGCCAAGCTCGGCTACCAGCTCGCCGACCTCACCCCGGTGGCGGCCATCGCCGAAGACGATTTCATTCTCTGGAGCTACGCCGACGCGCCCTGGAAAGACGCCCGTGGCTACATCGAAGCCATCAAGCAGGATCCCGCCGGCAAGCGCATGGGAGGCAGCCAGTCCAAGGACGTCGACCAGACGCTGACCCTGCTGCTCAATCGCACCGAAGGTACCAAGCTCACCTACATCCCCTTCAAGAGCGGCAGCGAAGCGGCGACCCAGCTGGCCGGCAAGCACATCACCTCGAACGTCAACAACCCCAGCGAGAGCCTGAGCCAGTGGCGTGGTGGACAGGTGGTGCCGCTCTGCGTATTCAGCCAGGCACGCATGGCCTACACCGCCAAGGTCACCGAGACCCAGGCCTGGTCCGACGTGCCCACCTGCAAGGAGCAGGGCCTGGGCATCGATCAATACCGCTTCCCGCGTACCGTGCTGCTGCCCGGCGGCGTCAGCGACGAACAGCGCGCCTTCTATGTGGAGCTCTTGCGCAAGGTCAGCCAGACACCGGAATTCAAGGCCTACATCGAGCGCAATGCCCTGGTGCCGACCTTCCTCGAAGGCCAGGCGCTGCAGGACTACATCGCCCAGGACACCGCCCGGGTCACCCCGGTGTTCGAGGCCGCGGGCTGGCTCAAGCGCTGATTGGCGCATCGACACAGGAGAGACGGCCATGGCCGGAGATTCCCTGATCACCACCCGCTGGGTGGAGCTGGGCCTGGCGGCCTTTACCGCCGGACTCGGTGGCATCGTCATGATTGGCAGTCTGGAACAGGGTATCGGCTGGGGCGATGCCGGCCCCGAGCCGGGCTACTTCCCCTTCTACATCGGCCTGCTACTGAGCCTGGCCAGCCTGGCCACGGCGCTGCAGACCCTGTGGCGCTGGCAGGCGTTGCGCACCAGCTTCGTCGAGCGCGCCGCCTTCGGCCAGGTGCTGCGGGTGTTCCTGCCGATGCTGGCCTTCGTCGTCGCCCTGCCCCTGCTGGGCCTCTACCTGACGGCCTTCCTGTTCATCGCCTGGTTCATGGCGCGGGATCGCCAGCGGCAAAGGCGCTACGGCGCCGGGCAGATCCTCGCCATCGCGGGCGGCGTGAGCCTCGCCAGCTATCTGATCTTTGCCCTCTGGTTCAAGGTGCCGCTGGATGCCGGGCCCCTGGCCGACCTTGCCCGCCTGCTGAGGAGCCTGTCATGAGCGAATTCGATTCCCTGATGCACGGGATGAGCCTGATCCTGTCCTTCCATCACATCGCGCTGATGGTGATCGGCGTGCTGCTCGGCATCCTGGTCGGGGTGCTGCCCGGCCTGGGCGCGCCCAACGGCGTCGCCCTTCTGCTGCCGCTGACCTTCACCATGAGCCCGACCTCGGCCATCATCCTGCTTTCCTGCATGTACTGGGGGGCGCTGTTCGGCGGTTCCATCACCTCGATCCTGTTCAACATCCCGGGGGAACCCTCGTCGGTGGCCACCACCTTCGACGGCTATCCGCTGGCCCGCCAGGGCCGCGCGGGCGAGGCCCTGACCGCGGCCTTCACCTCGGCGCTGCTGGGCGCCCTGGTCGGGGTGCTGCTGCTGACCTTCCTCTCCAGCCGCATCGCCGCCTTCGCCATGGAATTCAGCTCGCCGGAATTCTTCGCCGTCTACCTGCTGGCCTTCTGCACCTTCATCGGCATGAGCAAGAATCCGCCATTGAAGACGGTGGCAGCCATGATGATCGGCTTCGCCATGGCGGCGGTGGGCATGGATACGGTGTCCGGCAATCTGCGCCTGACCTTCGACCAGCCGGCGCTGCTCTCGGGCATCAGCTTCGAGGTGGCGGTGATCGGCCTGTTCGGCATCGGCGAGATCCTCTGCACCGTGGAGGAAGGCCTGGTCTTTCGTGGCGAGCAGGCGCGCATCACCCTGCGCACCGTGCTCGGCACCTGGAAGCAGCTGCCGCGCTACTGGCTGACCTGGCTGCGCAGCGCCCTGGTCGGCTGCTGGATGGGTGTGACGCCCGGTGGCCCTACCGCCGCCTCCTTCATGAGCTACAGCCTGGCGCGACGCTTTTCGAAGAACCGCGACGGCTTCGGCAAGGGCGAGCTGGAAGGGGTGATCGCCCCGGAGACCGCGGACCACAGTGCCGGCACCAGCGCCCTGCTGCCGATGCTGACGCTGGGCATTCCCGGCTCCGCCACCGCCGCGGTGATGCTCGGCGGCCTGATGATCTGGGGCCTGCATCCGGGGCCGACCCTGTTCACCGAACAGCACGACTTCGTCTGGAGCCTGATCGCCAGCATGTACCTGGGCAACGTGGTCAGCCTGATCGTGGTGCTGGCCACGGTGCCGCTGTTCGCCGCCATCCTGCGAATCCCCTTCTGCATCATCGCGCCCATCATCTTCACCGTCTGCGTGATCGGCGCCTATTCGGTGCACAACAGCCTGTTCGACGTCTGGCTGATGCTCGGCTTCGGCATCCTCGGCTATGCCTTCAAGAAGCTCGGCTATCCCATCGCCCCGCTGGTGCTGGCGGCGGTGCTGGGTGACAAGGCCGAGGACGCCTTCCGCCAGTCGATGCTGTTCTCCGATGGCCAGCTGGGCATCTTCTGGTCCAACCCGCTGGTGGGCAGTCTGACCACCGCGGCGCTGCTGATGCTCTGCTGGCCGTTGCTGGCGCGCGGACTGCAGGCGCTGCGCCCGGGCCAGCCGCGGGTCAAGGTACGGCCGTCGTGAATGCCCCGGCCTGGCGCGGACGCACCCCACCGACGCCAGGCCTGGACTCATGCGTTACCCTAGCCGGCTCCCCGGTACCCAGGTCCGCCAGCATGACGCGCATTCCCGATGCCCATACCATCCACAGCCGTCTGCGCCTGCGCCAGTTGCGCCTGGTGCTGGCGCTGGCGGAATTCGGCTCGCTGCGCCGCGCCGCCGACGACATCGGCATGACCCAGCCGGCCGCCACCAAGATGCTCCACGAGATCGAGAGCCTGCTGGGCGTGGGGCTGTTCGAGCGGCTGCCGCGGGGCATGCGCGCCACGGCCTTTGGCGAGACGGTGATCTACTACGCGCGGATGGTCTTCGCCGAACTCTCGGGCATGCGCGAGGAGCTGGTCGCGCTGGAATCGGGCAATCTCGGCCGGGTCGCGGTGGGCGCCATCCCGGCGCTGGCCTCGGGGCTGCTGACCCGTACCATCGCCACGCTCAAGCAGAGTCATCCGCGACTGTCCATGTCGATCCAGGTGGATACCAGCGACGTGCTGGTTCAGGCGCTGCTGCAGGACCAGCTGGACGTGGTTCTGGGGCGCATCCCCACTGGCGCCCGCGCTGAGGAACTGCTGTTCGACAGCCTCGGCGAAGAGGTGCTCTGCGTGATCGCCGGCGCCCAGAATCCCCTGGCCCAGGCCACCCACCTCACCTGGGGCGAATTGCAGGAACACACCTGGGTGCTGCAGCAGCACCCCAGCCCGATGAGGGCCATCATCAACCAGGCCTTCCACGATGCCCGGGTCGATATCCCCGGCAGCATCGTCGAGACCACCTCTATCATGACCCTGCTGGCGCTGGTGCAGCAGACCGACATGCTCGGCGTCACGCCGCTGTCGGTGGTCAACGACTACCCCGGTCGTCACCTGCTGGCGGTGCTGCCCATCGCCTTCGAGCCGCGGCTGCCGCCCTATGGATTGATCCGTCGCCGGCACCGGGTGCAGTCCTCGGCCATGCAGACCTTCATGGTGGCGGTGCGCAGCGAGCATGGGCGGCTGAAGCACGACGACGGCTCAGCCTCCAACTCAGGCTGACCTGCAACGCCCATCGATTGCCCCACCCACCCCACTTGGGCATAGTGAACCGGCTTGCCAGACGCCGGAGTTACCTACCATGCCCGTCCTGTCGCCCCTCGCCCACCCCGCTGCCTGCCGGGCTCGCCCATGACCCAGCGCACCATGCTGCTCACCGGCGCCAGTCGCGGGATCGGTCACGCCACCGTCAAGCTGTTCCGCAATCTGGGCTGGCGTCTGCTCACCGTCTCCCGCCAGCCGTTCTCCGAGGAATGCGGCTGGCCGGAAGCCCGCGACGCGCACATCCAGGCCGATCTCGCCGACCTCTCCCAGATCGATCGCCTGGTCGCCACCGTCCGCGAGCGCCTGCCAAGCGGCAAGCTGCACGCGCTGGTCAACAACGCGGGGATCTCGCCCAAGGGAACCGATGGCAGCCGCCTCGGCGTGCTGGCCTCGGATGCCGAAACCTGGACCCAGGTGCTCAACGTCAACCTGGTCTCCACCGCCCTGCTGGCTCGCGCCCTGCTACCCGAGCTGGAAGCGGCGCAAGGCAGCATCGTCAACGTCACCTCCATCGCCGGCTCCCGGGTGCATCCCTTCGCCGGGGTAGCCTATGCCGCCTCCAAGGCGGGCCTGGCCGCCCTCACCCGCGAACTGGCCCATGAATTCGGCCCCCGTGGCATCCGCGCCAACGCCATAGCACCGGGCGAGATCGCCACCTCCATCCTCTCGCCCGGTACCGACGGCCTGGTGCAGGCCGAGGTCCCGCTCAAGCGCCTGGGCACCCCCGACGAAGTGGCCGAGACCATCTATTTTCTCTGCAGCGAACGCTCCTGCTACATCAACGGCGCCGAGATCCATATCAACGGCGGTCAGCACGTCTAGGTAGCGCTGTCGCTCAGGGCAGCCCACCTGGATTCGTGGCACGCCGCCCTATCGGTTAGCAGGGAGGACGCCGGGCAAGACACCCGCTGTTCTTAACCCTCCACTTATGTTATGTTATAACATCTAAAAAACATCCAATCACCCTGGTCCAGGGATGCCCCACCCTGCAACCTCCCCTAACCGTGACGACCATGACCACCCAAGCCAGCCCCCCCAGCAAGAAACTCCCTGTCACCGTACTGTCCGGCTTTCTCGGCGCCGGCAAGACCACCCTGCTCAACCACATTCTCAACAACCGCGAAGGCCGGCGGGTGGCGGTCATCGTCAACGACATGTCCGAAGTCAACATCGACGCCGCCCTGGTCCGCGACGGCGGCGCCGAGCTGTCGCGCACCGAGGAGAAGCTGGTGGAGATGAGCAACGGCTGCATCTGCTGCACCCTGCGCGAAGACCTGCTGCTGGAAGTCGAACGCCTCGCCCGCGATGGCCGCTACGATCAGTTGGTCATCGAATCCACCGGGATCTCCGAGCCGCTCCCCGTGGCCGAGACGTTCACCTTCGCCGGCGAAGACGGGCGCTGCCTCGGCGATGTCGCCCAGCTCGATACCCTGGTCACCGTAGTGGATGCCTTCAACTTCCTGCGCGACTACGCCTCCAGCGACCTCCTGGAATCCCGCGGCGAATCCCTGGGCGAGGAAGACGAACGCACCGTGGTCGACCTGCTGATCGAGCAGATCGAATTCTGCGATGTCCTGGTGGTGAACAAGCTGGACCTGGTCGAGCCGGCGGAACGCGATCGCCTGCTGGCCATCCTGCGCAGCCTCAACCCCCGCGCGCGGCTGGAGCTGGCGAGCTTTGGCGTCGTGCCCCTGGAGCGGGTACTGCAAACCGGCCTCTTCGACTTCGATGCCGCCGCCCAGGCGCCGGGCTGGCTGCAGGAGCTGCGCGGCGAGCACACGCCCGAGACCACGGAATACGGCATCTCGAGCTTCGTCTACCAGGCGCGCCGCCCCTTCCATCCCGAGCGCTTCTTCGCCCTGATCGAGCAGGAATGGCCCGGCGTGATCCGCTCCAAGGGCTATTTCTGGCTGGCCAGCCATCCCGCTCATGCCGGGAGCTGGTCCCAGGCGGGCGCCGTCGCCCGCCATGGCGTGGCCGGTCGCTGGTGGGCCGCGGTACCTCCCGAGCAGTGGCCGGACGATGAAGAGACCGTCGTCCTGATCAAGGAGAAATGGCATGAAGGCGTCGGCGATGCCCGTCAGGAACTGGTGCTGATCGGCATGGACGTGGACGAAGCTGATCTGCGCGCCCGCCTGGACGCCTGCCTGCTCAACGACAGCGAACTCGCCGCCGGCCCCAGGGCCTGGATGAAGCTGCACAACCCCTTCAGCGACTGGCCCCAGGCCGCCGACCTCCACTGAGCCGAACCCTGCCCATGAACGCCATTCTGCCTGATGTCTCCCTCAGCGAGACCGCCGAACTGCCTGCCGCCCTCGACTGGGTCGGCATGCAGGGCATCGACCTGCCGATCCGCCTCGGCGAGGACGAACTCGGCGGCCTGCTGCCCGCCAGCGCCGACGTGCAGGTCGACCTGCCCTCGGCCACCGCCAAGGGCATCCATATGTCCCGTCTCTATCAGCTGCTGGATCGCCTGAGCAGCGAAGCCCTCCTGACGCCCGAACGCCTGCGCCTGCTGCTGAGCGACATGGTCGCCAGCCACCGCAGCTGCGACTCCCGCGCCGCTCGCCTGCGCCTGGACTTCGCCCTGCTGCTTCGCCGCCCCGCGCTGATGACCATCGGACTGAGCGGTTGGAAACGCTATCCCGTGCGCCTGGAAGCGAGCTGGGTGGCCGGTGCTTTCCAGCTCAGCGCCCGCGTCGAGATCCTCTACGCCTCCACCTGCCCCTGCTCCGCCGCCCTGTCCAGGCAACTGATCGAACGAGCCTTTCTCGCCGAGCACGGGACTGCCACGCAGCTTGATCCAGCCACCGTCGCCCTCTGGCTGAGCGGTCACGCCACCCGAGCCACCCCGCACAGCCAGCGCAGCCTGGCCCGGGTACGGACCAGGCTGCCGGCAGGTGCCACCGACTTCGGACTGCTGCCCCTGATCGACCAGTGCGAACAGGCCCTGGGCACGCCGGTACAGACCGCCGTCAAGCGCGCCGACGAACAGGCCTTCGCCGCGCTCAATGGCAGCAACCTGATGTTCGTCGAGGACGCCGCCCGCCGCCTGCTGGTCGCCCTGCGTGACGGGCACCAGGACGTGAGCATCCAGGTGCGTCATCTGGAGAGTCTGCATCCCCACGATGCGTCCGCCTGGGCCTCCAGCTCGCCCGCTTGACCAGAGCCTCTCTGCTGCTTTCCTTTCAAGCCGGCCGTTTTACCGCTTTACTGCAAGGAAGCAGTCGCCGTGGGCGACCACTCCCGTTGTCTCGACCCAGGAGCGCTTCTCGATGAAATCACGCCTAATCGCAGCAACCATGACCCTTCTGCTCAGCGTCCTCGGCACAGAGGTCGCGCTGGCCGAAAGCCCAGTGGAGAAGAGCGTCCGCCAGGACGGCCGTGACGTGAGCAAGGACGCCCGCCATGACCGCAAGGAGGTCGACAAGGGCGCGGCCCATGCCGCCGACGAAGCCGACCGCACCGATACCCACTTGGACAAGGAACGCCACCGTGAAGACAAGAAGGTGGACAAGGAATACAAGAAGACGCTGTAACCCGCTCGGGTCGGGGCAGAGTCGGGGGACGGTCTTGTCCTCGAGCTCTGTCCCTTCCCTTGAGGCTGCGTGAGTCCCGACTACTGTAAGGCAGGCAATCCCCGGTCCTGCCTACCTCACTGATGAGCCTGCCAGGCGCATCCACGCGGCTGCAGAGCCCGGTAATCGACTCGCGACTATCCCGCAATTTAGTGACCTGCATCGCATTATTTTGGCATGACCGACCTGATGGATTAGACTGCGCGCCTTTCGAAAAAGGAGTTTCGCATGAAGCCGTCTCAGCTCTTGTTCATCACCTTCGCTGCGCTGCAACTGGCCGGTTGCGCCATCGGCCAGAAGATCGACTACCGCCAGACCGCGCCGCAACTCAGCGTCAAGGCCGACAAGCCGGTCGCCGTCGCGGTACTCGACGAGCGCCCCTATGTAGTCGCCCAGAACAAGGACGCCACCTACGTCGGCACCATCCGCGGCCTCTACTACAACCCCTGGAGCGTCCGCACCTACAGCGGCAGCCCCCTTTCCGCCGATCTGCAGGATGCGGTGCAAAAGGCCCTGGCCCGCGCTGCCATCACCGCCCTGCCCAGCCAGACCAGCGACCGCGCCCCCCAGGGCCAGAAACTGCTGGTGCTGAAACTGCGCGAGTGGAAATCCGACGCCTACATGCGCGTCCGCTTCGACTACGACGTCGTCACCCAGGTCCTCGACGACCAGGGCAAGCTTCTTGCCAGCGACGAGATCAAAGGCAGCGGCCCGACCAACAATGTCATCCTCTCGGGCACCCAGGTCCTGACCAATGCCATCGACGCACCGGCCATCGCTGGCGCCTTGGCCAAGGGCAACACACCCTGACTGGACGCTGCACCCTGCCATGGAAAAAGCCTGCCTCGCGCGGGCTTTTTCATGTCCACAGAGGCTGGACCAGAATCCACGGCAGATCGCGGCGCGCAGCGGTCGATATGACCGCCAGCTTCCGGCACTTCAGCATCGTGGAGACCCCGTGAAATACCTGACGTTAGTGGGAATGACCGTATTGCTCCTGGGCTGCAGCCATTACTCCAACAAAAGCACCCTCTGCGAGCCGAATCCCCTGGCCGGCGTCGAGTGCCAGCAGCCCAAGGCGCTGAACCAGATCATCGGCGAGAAATATCGCGAGTGGCGAAGATATCAGTGAAGACCTTGCTAGCTTCAGGGGGTAGACATAGGTCTCGGCTGCCATACCGAATCCGGAAACGGCCCTAGTTGGTAGCCCTGTGGGAAGTGAAGCGGCCGTACCGAGCGTGATCTGGCAGCGTGCCAGTCAAACCGGAGGTTGCCGACTGCAGCCTCCAACTGACTGGTGACTCTTTCCCGCGGTGGTGCGTGCAACGGCTACCTTTCAGCGCTCGATGAGTGCCCGCACTTCTGCCGCTATCGGTTGTCAGATGTCCTCAATCGAAGCGGACCCGTACTAGGCAATCAACATGAATGCGCCTGTGAAAGAACAGAAGGTGATCAATGCGATTGCCATAGGAACCTGCATATCAGCAATTGTCTTGCTGTTGAGCTTCGCTGAAGCCACAATCGCAGCCAATAGCTGGGCGCCGCAGCCCGGCACCGAAACTGAAAAGGATATTTCAGTTGCGCTATCAGTTAACAAGGACAGTGACGCTCTTCGAGTCCAGGCCCCACGGCCGGCTAAGTAGCATCCCACTAGAATCCGCACTCATGCGTCCGAGATCGCTCACCGGCGATCAAGGCTTGCTGGCCCTTGCCTTGGGTGCCATGTGTATCGGACTGGCGACCATCTTTGTGATGGCCATGGTCGGCACCTGATAAATGCAGATGACTGACAGCGTGAGCGGGTTGCTGATCAGTTGCCGACGTCCTGTACGCCCCGAGTCCAATTGCTCTGACTTCTCATCTACCGTGAGCAGGCATCTTCGAGTGCCGCCGCTATCCGACTCGATGGCGCGTCTCGCCGTTGATGGCCGTATTGCTGAGGTGGTCCGAAACAGTTTCGGAGCGCCTCGTTTCCACCGACACGCTAGCCCTTGAAATCCGACCTTGCCGGCAGCGAAAAACCCCTTGGCAATGGGCCTTCAAGGGTGGCGGAAGCGCAGGAATTGGAACTCTCGGACTCTTGCAAGTCGGCGGCTTGCAAGTCTGCCGGGTAATACCGCCATAGCGATGTCCTGCCAATTCTGAATGTCACAGCTCACAACGTTGGGCGGGAAACGCATTTGAACATCCAGTCCCGAAAGGCTTTCACCTTGGGACGATCGCTGCCGTCAGGGCGATAGACGATGTAGTAGGCCAGCGGCGATGGGAAATTCACGTCCGGGAATAGTCGTATCAGCCGACCGGCAGCCAGGTCGTCCTGCGCCATGACACCACGGGCGAGCGCGATCCCTTGACCATCGATGGCGGCCTGCAGTACCGCCGCCGAATTGTTGATCTTCAGCCCGCGCTCCACGGCCAGCTTCTTTCCGGTGACGCTCTCAAACCAGGTCTCCCAGGTCGTGAAGCCGCTTTGGCTATCCATCGACAAGTCGTGAATCAAGGTGTGACTTGCCAGGTCGATCGGCTGCTGCAGCTCGGCCTGCGCCGTCATCAGCGCCGGTGCGCACACTGGATACACCTCCTCATCCAGCCACTTCTCGGCAATCACCCCAGGCCAATTGCCGCCGCCATACCGCACGCCGATATCGATTCGCTGGGCCTGGAAGTCAACCGCCCTGAGCTGGGTGTCGAGGCGAAGGTCGATATCAGGCCAGGCGCTATGGAAGCCTTCGATACGCGGAAGTAGCCATTTAGCGGCAAAGGCAGGGCTGACCGTCACCGTCAGGACGCCCCCATAGGTGTTTTCCTTCAGTCGCTCGAGCCCCAGTGAGAGCCGCTCCAATCCTGCCCGAATATCCGGCAATGCCGCCTCGGCTGCCGCTGTAGCGATCAACCTTACCTTTCCCGAGCTGCTGCGATGAAACAACGCGGTACCCAGCCACAGCTCCAGCGTCCTGACCAGCTGGCCGACCGCGGCCGGCGTGACATTGAGTTCGCTGGCAGCAGCAGAAAAGCTTTGGTAGCGGGCGCTGGCTTCGAAGGCGCGCAGCGCATTGAGATGAACGATGGATTTCATATCACTAAAGATTTTATTTAGCGGATGAAAACTTTATCTCGTTTGTCGCGCCATCGGTAGCAGCCAGATACTTCACGTCGCCACATCGCGGCAGGCGCCCAGCTCATCACTCCGAATGAACGGTAAAGCTGACGACGTACCACCGCATCAATCTCTCCCACATTTCGAGGTGCCTTATGAGCATGCCATTCCAAGGTAAGAAGCTGCTGGTTATCGGTGGTACAAGCGGCATGGGTCTGCAAACAGCCCGCCTGGTGCTGGAGCAGGGCGGTAGCGTCGTCATCGTGGGGAGCCGTCCGGAAAAAACCGAACAGGCGCGTCAGGAGCTGGCCACCTTGGGTACCGTCAGTGCGCTCATTGCCAACCTGACCACTGCTCAGGGCCTGACCGACCTGCTGCGTGAAATCGATCAGCACCATGCCGATGTGGATATGCTGGTCAACGCTGCGGGGGTGTTTTTTCCCAAACCTTTCCTGGAGCACCAGGACGCGGACTATGACCAGTACATGCAGCTGAACAAGGCGACCTTCTTCATCACCCAGAAAGTCGCTGCCAACCTGGTGGCTAAGGGTCGGCCGGGCGCCATCGTCAATATCGGTTCGATGTGGGCCAAGCAAGCGATCGCCGCCACACCCTCTTCTGCCTACTCCATGGCCAAGGCCGGTCTGCATTCGCTGACCCAGCATCTGGCCATGGAACTCGCTGCCAAGCACATCCGGGTGAATGCCGTTTCGCCTGCCGTGGTTCAGACACCGATCTACGAAGGCTTCATTCCCAAGGCCGACGTCCACTCGGCACTGCAGGGCTTCAACAGCTTCCACCCGATTGGCCGAGTAGGCACGCCGGAAGACGTCGCCGAGGCGGTGGTCTTCCTGCTGTCCGAGAAGGCGAGCTGGGTCACCGGCGCGGTTTGGGACGTCGACGGCGGCGTCATGGCTGGCCGCAACTAGGACTGAATGGCGCCTGCCCAGGCAGGCGCTCTTTTTTAGATCGGGAAATCACTACCATGATGCAAGACTGGAACGCCTACCGTGACGCGCTTTTGGCCCGCGTCGGCGACTACGCCAAGCAGAGCCCCGATGTTGTCCGTGGTCTGACCATGATGGACGGTGCGGCGGCCAAGACCGGGTATCTGGACACCAAGACGCACGAGCTGATCGCCTTGGCCGTCGCTGTCACCACGCGCTGCGATGGTTGCATCAGCGTCCATACCCAAAAGGCTGCGGAGCATGGTGCGACGCGAGGCGAGATCGCGGAAGCGCTCGGGGTGGCTATCGCGCTCAATGCTGGAGCAGCGCTGGTCTATTCCGCACGCGTTCTTGAAGCGCACGCGCAACTGCCCACTGCCTGAGCATCGGGCTTGGTGCTGCTCGATTGAGTGCGCCAGGCCTGGTTCGTTTTCCTGGAGGTCCCATGCTGATCAATGCCGACTTCAACCGGCGCGCCGTCGTCCGAGCTGAGCAATACGAGTGGGTGCCTTCGCCACAACCAGGGGTGGAGCGGGTAATGCTCGATCGAATCGGTGCAGAGAAGGCTCGGGCTACCAGCCTTGTTCGCTACGCCCCGGGGTCCAGCTTCCCCGCTCACCGGCACCCAGGGGGCGAGGAAATCCTGGTGCTGAAGGGCGAGTTCATGGAGAACGGCCGACCCTACCCCGCGGGCTGGTACCTGCGCAGCCCGCCCGGATCCAGTCATGTCCCCTCAAGCCCAAACGGCGCCACCCTCTTCGTCAAACTCTGGCAGATGACCCCTGAGGAAACCCAGGCAATACGCGTGGATACCAATGACCCGAAGCACTGGCGGGACCATGGAGGGCGAGCGATATGCACGTTGCTCGACCGAGCCGACGAGGGGGTATGCCTGCAAAGGATCAGCCCCCACGCCGCCTTGTTCGAGCATCCCCTGAGGAACGTCGAGATCCTCGTGCTGGCAGGCTTCCTGATCGAAGACGGGCTTCAGTACAACGCTGGAAGCTGGCTGCGTTTCCCGAGTAGTGAACAGGCCGCGGTAATCACCGGAGACGAGGGTGCAACGATCTACCTGCGTAGTGGCAGGCTGATAGGTCTGCCGCCGGAGACCGTCTCTTGAACACCGTGCGTATCGCCATCATCGGGGGTGGCCTTAGCGGCCTGTATGCAGCGCTGCTTCTCGAACGGCAAGGCATTACCGATTACGTTCTGCTGGAAGCCCGAGATCGCCTGGGAGGCCGTATTTCGTCCGCTATCCTGGCCGACGGGCGAGGCTTGATGGGCGGCGCCTTTGACCTGGGCCCCTCCTGGTTCTGGCCCGATCATCAGCCGAACCTCGACCAATTCGTGACCGAACTTGGCCTTAGCCGATTCGAGCAACACGAGCAGGGAGAGATCCTGCTTGAACGCAGAGGCGATGCGCCTGCGCAGCGCGTCTCAGGCTATGGCTCCGCGGCCGTCTCCATGCGATTGGAAGGCGGCATGGTTGCCTTGATCGATGCCATCCGGATGCAGTTGAACCCAAGCCGACTAACGCGAGGCCAGCTGCTGCGCAAACTGACCCTTGAGGGTCGCCAAGTGATCCTGGAGACCCGAGATCCTGATGGTGGGATCGCCTTCTGGTCAGCAGACCAAGTACTGCTGGCGATGCCACCCCGCCTTTTCATCGAAACGGTTGAGTGCTCACCGCCGCTGCCGTCTGACGTGGTCAGGCAATGGCAACAGACGCCGACCTGGATGGCGCCCCATGCGAAATTCGTCGCCGTCTATCCCACCCCGTTCTGGCGGCAATACGGACTGTCTGGCCAAGCCCGCAGTGCCTTAGGCCCCATGGCCGAGATCCACGATGCAAGCGTTCCCTCCGGCCCCGCTGGCTTGTTCGGATTCCTGGGCGTGGATGCCACAGCTCGCCAGCAGGTAGATGCCCGCCAGCTGAGGATGCTGTGCCAACGCCAGCTCGCGCGCCTATTCGGGCCCCAAGCGGCCGAGCCGATAACGACCTGTTTCAAGGACTGGGCTCAGGATCCGCTGACCGCTACGGACTCCGACTGGCACGCCGGTCCCCATCACACCAAGACGCCAAGGCAGCGAGCAGCCGGTGCGCCCTGGGCTGATCACCTGATCGGCATTGGAAGCGAGTGGTCAACGAACTATCCAGGCTATCTGGCCGGCGCTCTGGAAGCGGCGACCTTGGGTATCCAGTATTTGCGTCGATAGCCGCGCCGCGCCTCGCTCGTTGAGTTCACCTACCGAACCCAAGGGACGCTTCCCATGAGCGAAGACGCCATTGCCTGTCTGAGCACCCGTAGCGCGGCGATATCTGGCGCCTGATGGCGACGCAGGCGTGGCCGGTGCCAACGCCATGATCATCTGCCTGGTCGCTCGCAACAGCAGTCGAGTCAAGGTCTGCAGTAGCCCGTGATGGCCATGTACGCCCCAAGTTTCTTCACCGGTCGCCTGATCTCACGCTTTCGGGCATCACGAATAGCCCTAGTTGGACCAGTGCTAACCGGGATCTCGGCGCCGTTGGGTACAGCCGGCTTGGACATCCCGCACTTCTACCTGCTGCTCGTACTACTGGGACCAGGGTGGACGTTTTGGCTTTGTTGGCGCCGCTGCCCTGGTACTTGTATGTCATCACCGAGAGGAGAAAACACAGGTGCGGTCGCTGAATGACTTCATCAGGCTCCGCATGATGGCGATCGGCTCATTTTCGTCGAATAGACTGCTGAACGTTGGTGGCTGGCAGGCCGTGCAGCTAGTGAATTTCGCGCTCTTGCTCACAGCTGCAATCTCGCCAGGAGCGACAACCAGAAGCAATCGGGGATCACCTAGCGCGGCCGTGGAAGAGCCTTTATGAAACGTCCGGCTTACTCCGTAGCAGCCATCCATAATGCAGCCAGCACAGCATCCTTTCTCAGCACAGTGACGATCTCGGGATGGGAGATGCCGGCTAAGTAAGCAATCGGCGCTCCGGATCGGCCAGTTCCAGTCCCGAGGCACCCGAGCGCAAGCGGTGTCCGAGATCTTAGCTCCAAAGAAGGCGAGCAACTTCTGGGCCCCACCAGGGAGGACATCACCGAGCGGATCTATCGATGCCTGGGCGCAATCCCCTGCCCGCACAATAGAAGTAGTTTCGGAACTCTTTCTTTTTTACCTGCCCGACGGTCCTTGAAATTAGACCCTGCAGACAGCAAAAAGCCCCGTAGAAACGGGGCTTCGAAGGTGGCGGAAGCGCAGAGATTCGAACTCTGGGACCCTTGCGAGTCGGCGGTTTTCAAGACCGCTGCCTTAAACCACTCGGCCACACTTCCGTAAGAGGGGCGCATAGTACCTGATGGCAACACACTGTCAAACAGTCGCAAGCGATCCTTAAGCAACATTTGCTATCTTCGGGGTCGTACGGTACATCACACCGTTAATCTAGCTTTGGAGTACACCATGAACGAGCGTCAATACGCCTATAACCCTGCCATCGCGCAACCGCGGGACGTCAGCCGTGTATTGCGCAACACCTATGCCCTGCTGGCCATGACCCTGGCGTTCAGCGGCCTGGTCGCCTTCGTCTCGCAGCAGATGCGGCTGCCCTACCCCAACATCTTCGTGGTCCTGATCGGCTTCTATGGCCTGTTCTTCCTGACCGTGAAGACCCGCGACAGCGGCTGGGGTCTGGTCAGTACCTTCGCCCTGACCGGCTTCATGGGCTACACCCTTGGCCCGATCCTGAACATGTACCTGGGCTTGCCCAACGGGGGCAGCGTGATCGCCTCCGCCGCCGGCATGACCGCCCTGGCCTTCTTCGGTCTGTCGGCCTACGCCCTGATCAGCCGCAAGGACATGAGCTTCCTCAGTGGCTTTTTGATGGCGGGCTTCTGGATCCTGCTGGGCGCCGTGGTGCTGTCCTTCTTCGTCCAGATAAGCGGTTTGCAACTGGCCATCAGCGCGGGCTTCGTACTGTTCGCCGCCGCGGCCATCCTGTTCCAGACCAGCGCCATCGTGCATGGCGGCGAAGACAACTACATCATGGCTACCATCACCCTGTACGTCTCGATCTACAATATGTTCATCAGCTTGCTGCAGATCTTCGGATTTGCCAGCAGCAACGATTGATCACCAGCGGTAGCCCGAGAGGCCCGCTTCGGCGGGCCTTTTTACATCCATGAAATTTGCCATCGTTGTCCTTTCTCCACCCCAGGCGCCCTCGGCGCGGCGGGCCCTGCGCTTCTGCGAGGCGCTGCTGGGCGGGGGTCACGAGCTGTCGCGCCTGTTTCTCTATCGCGACGGCGTCCATAACGCTTCCCATGCCCTGGTCAGCGGCCAGGACGAATCCGATCTGCCGGCGCGCTGGCGCGAACTGATCGAACGCCACCAGATCGATGCGGTGGTCTGCATCGCCGCCGCCCTCAAGCGCGGGTTGCTGGACGAGAGCGAAGCACGGCGCTACGAACGTGAGGGCGCGGTGAACGTGCGGGCGCCCTGGCAGCTGTCCGGTCTGGGCCAATTGCATGAAGCGGTGCAGGACGCCGATCGCCTGCTCTGCTTTGGAGGCGACTAGCATGGCCAGGAGCACCCTCGTCATTTCCCGCCAGCCCGCGCTGAGCGGCCCCGGTCCGCGCGAGGCCCTGGATATCGTATTGGCCGGCGGTGCCTTCGAACTGCCCCTGGCGCTGCTGTTCGCAGGGCCTGGCGTGACCCAGTTGCTGGCCGCCGACAGCGCTGCCCTTGAGCAAAAGGACCTGAGTGCCAATCTCTCCGCACTACCGCTGTTCGGTGTCGAGGCCATCTACTGCGAAGCCACCGCCCTGCAGCGCCTGGGCATCACGCCCGCGCAGTTGCCCGCCTGGGTGACGCCCCTGGAGCCCGACGCCCTGGCAGCGCTGATTCATGAACACGACCAGGTGATTTCCATTTGACTACCCTGCACCTGTTTTCCCGCTCGCCGCTGCTGGATGCCGGCGCCCTGGACGGCCTGAGCTGGGTCCGTGGCGAGGACACCGTGCTGCTCACCGGCGCTGCGGTCGAGGCCCTGCGCCCTGGCAGCGTTGCGGCCGAGCGGCTAGCCCAACTCCCGGCCGAGGCCACCCTCTATGCCCTGGCGGAAGATGTCCAGGCCCGTCGCCTGCAAGCCGAACGGACCGTGACCCTGATCGACTACCCCACCTTCGTCGACCTGAGCGTGAGCTGCGCCAAGGTCATCAGCTGGACCTGAGCATGCCTCCTCTCGACCTCGACCCCGAAGGCTATCTACGCGACCTCTCGCAGTGGAGTCCGGAAGTGGCCCAGCAACTGGCACTCAAGGAGGGCATCGAGCTGACCGATCGCCACTGGCAGGTGCTGCAGGCGCTGCGTGACTTCTACGCACAATTCCAGCTTGCGCCGGCCAATCGGCCGCTGATCAAGTACATTGCCCAGACACTGGGCCCGGAACTGGGCACCAGTCTGCAGCTCAACCTGCTGTTCAAGGGGGCGCCAGCCAAAATGGGCGCCAAACTGGCCGGCCTGCCGAAACCGGATAACTGTCTATGACCCTCACCACGCCCGAAGAACACCCCTTCGCCGTCTATGTCCGGGCCCTGGGCAAGGGCAAGCGCGGCGCCCGCAGCCTGACCGAGGCCGAGGCGGAAATGGCCATGGGCCTGATTCTCGACGGCCAGGTGACCGATGCCCAGCTCGGCGCCTTTCTCATGCTGCTCAGGCACAAGGAAGAGAGCGCCGAGGAGCTGGCCGGCTTTACCCGCGCCGTCCGCGCGCGGCTGCAGCCGCCAGGCTTCACGGTCGACCTCGACTGGCCCTCCTACGCCGGCAAGAAGCGTCATCTGCCCTGGTACCTGCTGGCGGTGAAATGCCTGGCCGGTAGCGGCGTCCGGGTGGTCATGCATGGCGGCGGTACCCACACCGCGGGCCGACTCTATACCGAACAATGCCTGGCCGACCTGGGGATGCCGACCGCCACTGACTGGCAGGGCGTCGGCACCCTCCTCGATCGCGGTCAACCGGCCTTCCTGCCGCTGGCCGCCTGGATGCCGGCCCTGCAGCGGATGATCGATCTCAAGGCCGAGCTCGGCCTGCGCTCGCCGATCCACTCCCTGGTACGGCTGCTCAACCCCAGCCAGGCGCGCTGCATCCTGCAGAGCATCTTCCACCCGGGTTACCAGGAGGTGCATCGCGAAGCCAGTCGCCTGCTGGCTGACGACAGCATCGTCATCAAGGGCGAAGGCGGTGAAGTCGAGCGCAATCCCGATGTCATCGCCCACCTCTATGGCACCCGTGCTGGCGAAGCCTGGGACGAAAGCTGGCCGGCGCTGACCGAGCGCCGCCAGGTCAAGCCGGAGCGCCTCGATCCGGCCCTGTTAGCCGCCACCTGGCGAGGTGAAGCGGAAGATCCCTATGGGCGCCTGGCGGTCATCGCCACCCTGGCCGTGGCCTTGCGGGCCCTGGGTCAGGATCAGGCGAGTGCCCAGAGCGAAGCCGAGCGGCGCTGGGAAGCGCGCGACCGCGCGCTCTGACGTCGCCTCAGGAACCCGGAGCGGCTCCCCGGGTTCCTAACCGCAACGCAGCGGAGGATGACGATATGGGCTTGTTGGTCGATGGACAGTGGCAGGACCAGTGGTATGACAATGGCAAGGATGGCCATTTCAAACGGGAAGAGGCCCAGCGTCGCGACTGGATCGCCCGCCCCGAGCAAGCCATTCCGCAAGGCGCCGGACGCCATGCCCCCGAAGCCGGTCGCTACCACCTCTATGTGTCCCTGGCCTGCCCCTGGGCGCACCGCACCCTGATCTATCGCCAGCTCAAGGGCCTCGAAGATCTGATCGGCGTCTCGGTGGTCAGCTGGCTGATGCGTGAGGAAGGCTGGACCTTCGACCTGGCCAGGGGTGCCAGTGGTGACGATCTCTATCACCTCGACCGCCTCTACCAGCTCTATCAGCGCGACCAGGCCGACTACACCGGGCGGGTTACTGTCCCGGTGCTCTGGGATCGTCAGGAGGAGCGCATCGTCAGCAACGAATCCGCCGAGATCATCCGCATGTTCAATGGCGCCTTCGACGAACTGACCGGCAATCGCCTGGATCTCTACCCAGAGGCACTGCGCGGTCGCATCGATGCCCTCAACGACCGTATCTATCCGACGGTCAACAATGGTGTCTACCGGGCCGGTTTCGCCACCACCCAGGAGGCCTACGAAGAGGCCTTCGACGAGGTCTTCGCCACCCTCGACGACCTGGAAAAGCTGCTGCAGACCCAGCGCTATCTCACCGGGGAATGGCTGACCGAAGCCGATTGGCGCCTGTTCACCACCCTGATTCGCTTCGACGCCGTCTATCACGGCCACTTCAAGTGCAACCTGCGGCGCATCCGGGATTATCCGGCGCTACAGGGTTGGCTGCGAGAGCTGTATCAGTGGCCGGGGATCGCCGAGACCGTGGACTTCCAGCACATCAAGCACCACTACTACGGCAGCCATGCGCAGATCAACCCGACCGCTATCGTGCCCAAGGGGCCGGCCCTAGAGCTGGACCTGCCCCACGGCCGCGAGGCCCTGAGCGGTGCCGGCATCCAGGGCGCAGCCTGAGATCAGACCGCCGCCTGATCGCCTTCGAACCAGGCCAGCTTCTCGCGTAGCGCCACCACTTCGCCGACGATCACCAGGGTCGGCGCGTGGACCTCGTGCTCGGCCACCAGTTGCGGCAGATCCTCCAGGGTACCGGTGAACACCCGCTGATTAGGCGTAGTGCCCTGTTGCACCAGCGCTGCCGGCGTTGCCGAATCCTTGCCATGGGCGATGAGTTGCGCGCAGATGGTCGGCAGCCCCACCAGGCCCATGTAGAACACCAGGGTCTGCCCCGGCGCCACGAGATCGGTCCAGGGCAGATCCGCCGAGCCGTCCTTGAGATGGCCGGTGACGAAGCGCACCGACTGGGCATGGTCTCTGTGGGTCAAGGGGATGCCGGCATAGGCCGCACAACCACTGGCCGCGGTGATGCCCGGCACCACCTGGAAGGGAATGCCTTCGGCTGCCAGCTCTTCGATCTCTTCGCCACCGCGGCCGAAGATGAAAGGATCACCCCCCTTCAGCCGTAGCACCCGCTTGCCTTCCTGGGCCAGTTTGACCAGCAGGCGATTGAGATCGTCCTGGGGCACCGCATGCTCGGCGCGCCGCTTGCCGACATAGATGCGATCGGCATCGCGCCGACACATGTCGAGGATGGTCGGCGCCACCAGGCGATCGTAGAGCACCACGTCAGCCTGCTGCATCAGCCGCAGGGCGCGGAAGGTCAGCAGGTCCGGATCACCGGGACCGGCGCCGACCAGATAGACCTCGCCGCGAAAGGTGGCCGTTTCGCTGCTCAGCTTGGCTTCCAGCAGTTGTTCGGCAGCCTGGGGCTGGCCGGAAAAGACCTTTTCCGCGACCTCGCCCTGGAACACCTCTTCCCAGAAGATTCGCCGCGCCTGCAGGTCGGCGAAGCGGGTCTTCACCCGGGCGCGAAAGCGCTGGGCGAGTTGCGCCAGCTGGCCATAGGTCGCCGGAATCCAACTCTCCAGCTTGGCCCGCACCAGGCGCGCCAGCACCGGGGCGTCACCGCCGCTGGATATGGCGATCACCAGGGGCGAGCGATCGACGATGGCCGGAAAGATCACGGTGCACAGCTTGGGAGCGTCCACCACGTTGACCGGCAGGCCCAGGGCCTGGGCATCGTGGGACACGGTCTCGTTGACCTGGTCATCGTCGGTGGCCGCGATCACCAGGCAATGCCCGGCGAGGTGATCCGCCGCATAGCGCTCGACCCGGCAACTGCCGCCCCGCGCCTCGACGAAGGCGCGTACCTCCGGCTCGATCTCCGGCGCCACCAGGGTGATGCGTGCGCCGGCTTCGGCCAGCAGCACGCTCTTGCGCAGGGCGATGTCGCCCCCGCCGATCACCAGCACCGGACGGCCATCGAGCTTGTGGAAGAGCGGCAGGTAATCCATCAGCCGATGACCTCGAGGCCACCCATGTAGGGCTTGAGCACTTCGGGGACGCGGATGCTGCCGTCGGCCTGCTGATAGTTCTCCAGCACGGCAACCAACGTACGGCCAACGGCCAGGCCGGAGCCGTTGAGGGTGTGTACCAGCTCGGGCTTGCCTTCGGCGTTGCGATAGCGGGCCTGCATGCGGCGTGCCTGGAAGTCACCGCAGTTGGAGCAGGACGAGATCTCGCGATACTTGCCCTGGCTCGGCACCCAGACTTCCAGGTCGTAGGTCTTGGTGGCGCCGAAACCCATGTCGCCGGTGCACAGCGACAGCACCCGGTAGGGCAGTTCCAGCCGTTGCAGCACGGTCTCGGCGTGGCCGGTCAGCTCTTCCAGGGCCTGGAAGGAGGTGCTCGGCTCGACGATATGGACCATCTCCACCTTGTCGAACTGGTGCTGACGGATCATGCCGCGGGTATCGCGCCCCGAGGCACCGGCTTCGCTGCGGAAGCACGGGGTATGGGCGGTGAACTTCAGCGGCAGGCGCTTGGCATCGAGGATCTGGCCGGCGACCAGATTGGTCAGGGTTACCTCGGCGGTGGGGATCAGGTAGAGATCGCTCTCGCCTTCGCGGCCGATCTTGAACAGATCTTCCTCGAACTTGGGCAGCTGACCGGTGCCCTGCAGGGTCTCGGCCTGCACCAGGTAGGGGGTATAGGTCTCTTCGTAGCCATGCTCACCGGTGTGCAGGTTGAGCATGAACTGCGCCAGGGCACGGTGCAGACGCGCGATGGGGCCGCGCATCACGGCGAAGCGGGCGCCGGAGAACCGTGCAGCGGTCTCGAAATCCAGCCAGCCGTGGGTCTCGCCTAGGGCAACGTGGTCCTTGATCTCGAAATCGAAGTCGCGCGGGGTACCCCAGCGACGGACCTCGACATTGTCTTCCTCGTCCTTGCCGACCGGCACCGAGGCGTCGGGCAGGTTGGGCAGGCCCAGCAGCAGGGCATCCAGTTCACCCTGGACCATGTCCAGCTCACGCTTGGCTTCTTCCAGCTCACTGCCCATGCGATCGACTTCCGCCAGCAGCGGTGCGATGTCTTCACCACGCGCCTTGGCCTGACCGATACCCTTGGAGCGGGCATTGCGCTCGGCCTGCAGGGTCTCGGTGCGGGTCTGCACGGCCTTGCGACGGGCTTCCAGCGACTCCACCAAGCTGACGTCGAGAACGTAGCCACGGGTCGCCAGACGTGCGGCCACCTCCTCGGTTTGGGTGCGAACCAGTTTCGAATCAAGCATGTCCGTGTCTCTTGCTTAGGAATGGGGGCAGCCGTGCGGGCGGGGCGTCAGGAACGCGGCCGGCGCTGACGCGGGCTGGACCGGTCGAGGTCCGCCAGATGCTGCAGTTTATCGCGGATCTTCAGCTCCAGCCCACGGGAAACCGGCTCATAGTAGCGGCGCGGCTCGAGTTCCTCGGGAAAGTAGTCCTCACCCGCGGCATAGGCTTCCGGCTCATCGTGGGCATAGCGGTATTCGTCGCCATAGCCAAGGTTCTTCATCAGCTTGGTCGGCGCGTTGCGCAGGTGCAGCGGCACCTCGCGCGAGCCGTTCTGGCGCACGTCGGCCAGGGCGGCCTTGTAGCCCATGTAGACGGCGTTGCTCTTGGGCGCGCAGGCCAGATAGACGATCGCCTGGGCGATGGCCAGCTCGCCTTCCGGACTGCCCAGGCGCTCCTGGACATCCCAGGCGTCCAGGCACAGGCTCAGGGCGCGCGGATCGGCGTTGCCGATGTCTTCGCTGGCCATGCGCACCACGCGCCGGGCGATGTACAGCGCATCGCAGCCGCCGTCGATCATCCGGGCGAACCAGTAGAGGGCGCCATCGGGATTGGAGCCGCGCACCGACTTGTGCAACGCGGAAATCTGGTCATAGAAGGCTTCGCCGCCCTTGTCGAAGCGACGGCGCTGATCGCCCAGCAGACTCTGGAACAGTTCGGCGTCCAGGACGCCACCGTCCTCGGCCAGGTCCGCAGCGTTCTCCAGCAGATTGAGCAGTCGCCGGCCATCGCCGTCGGCGGCGGCCAGCAGCAGCGCCAGGGCGTCGTCCGGCAGACTCAGCCGTCGCTCACCCAGCCCCTTGGCACTGGTCAGAGCCCGTCGTGCCAGGCCGCCGAGGGCATCATCGTCCAGACTCTTGAGCACATAGACCCGCGCCCGCGAAAGCAGCGCATTGTTGAGTTCGAAGGAAGGATTCTCGGTGGTCGCCCCGATGAAGATCAGAGTGCCGTCTTCGACATAGGGCAGGAAGGCATCCTGCTGCGACTTGTTGAAGCGATGCACCTCGTCGACGAAGAGGATGGTGCGGCGGCGATACTGGGCAGCCTGCTGCTTGGCCACCTCCACCGCATGGCGGATCTCCTTGACCCCGGAAAGCACTGCCGAGAGCGTTTCGAAGTGGGCATCGGAAACCTGGGCCAGCAGCCGCGCCAGGGTGGTCTTGCCCACGCCTGGGGGCCCCCAGAAGATCATCGAATGCAGCGCGCCCTGCTCCAGCGCCTCGCGCAGGGGTTTGCCCCGCGCCAGCAGGTGTTGCTGACCCGCGTATTCATCGAGGGTTTCGGGACGCATGCGGGCAGCCAAGGGCTGCCCGACGGGTGCGGTGCTGAAGAGATCCATGGGGTGCGATCACTCCTGGATGACGTCGGCTCCCTTGGGCACCTGGAAGGTGAACTGGGACGCCGCCACCGGATCGTTGAGCTTGACGTTGAAGAAGAGGATGTTGGTTCTCTGACCGGCACCGTCGATCAACTGCATGTCGTTGATCACGCCGTTGCGGAACGACAGCCGCAGGCTGTCGAACAGGGTGTCCTTGGTCTTGGGCTTAAGCACGAAGTCGACGACGTTGCCGGCATCCTTGCTGGTGACATCGAAGCTGCTTTCGATCTTGGAAATGTCACCTGACAGCAGCAGCGCCGGCGTCTGGGTCAGGCGCAGGTCCAGCTTGCGGATGGTGACCTGCTCCAAGTCCGGATCGTAAAGCCAGACCTGCTTGCCGTCGGACACCAGCAGCTGCTCCTGGGGCGCATCGGAATGCCAGCGGAACAGCCCGGGACGCTTGAGACTCATGTTGCCGGCGGTTTCCTGCAGGCGAGTACCCGAACCATCCAGGGTCAGCTGCGAAAAGCGCGCGGTCAGGGTCTGGGCCTTGTCCAGCAGTTGCGACAGACGACCCACCGACGCCTGGTCGGCATGGGCGGAAAAGCTTACGGCGGCCAGGGCGGCCAGGGCGAAGCAACGCAGCTTGTGCATCGAGGTCCTCATGGATGTCAGTCTCTCACCGGGGCAGGCGCTGTGACCTCGCGCGAGCCGTTGGTGTTCATGGGCGATACGACACCGGCCATTTCCATGGTTTCGATCATCCGTGCCGCCCGGTTGTAACCGATCTTGAGCTTGCGCTGGACCGCGGAGATGGAGGCCCGACGACTCTCTGTGACGAAGCGCACGGCCTCGTCATAGAGCGGATCGTCCTCGTCGCTGTCGCCACCCTCGCCACTGCTGCCGTCGACGCCGGCACCACCGCCCTCGTCCGGGCCGCTGAGGATGTCTTCGATGTAGTCGGGTGCGCCGCGCTCCTTCCAGGCCTCGACGACGCGATGGACCTCTTCGTCGGACACGAAGGCGCCATGGACGCGGATCGGCAGGCCGGTACCCGGCGGCAGATAGAGCATGTCTCCGTGACCAAGCAGCTGTTCAGCGCCGCCCTGGTCGAGAATGGTCCGGGAGTCGATCTTGCTCGATACCTGGAAGGCCATCCGCGTCGGGATGTTGGCCTTGATCAGACCGGTAATGACGTCCACCGAGGGACGCTGGGTAGCCAGGATCAGATGGATGCCGGCCGCCCGCGCCTTCTGCGCGATCCGCGCGATCAGCTCTTCGACCTTCTTGCCGACGATCATCATCATGTCGGCGAATTCGTCCACCACCACCACGATGGTCGGCAGCGTCTTCAGCAGCGGTGCCTCGTCGTCCATGCTCTCGCGACGATAGAGCGGATCGGTCAGCGGCGTACCCGCGTCCTCGGCGTCCTTCACCTTGCGGTTGAAGCCGGCCAGGTTACGTACGCCCATGGCCGCCATCAGCTTGTAGCGCCGCTCCATCTCCGCCACGCTCCAGCGCAGGGCGTTGGCGGCTTCCTTCATGTCGGTAACCACCGGGCAGAGCAGGTGTGGAATGCCCTCGTAGATCGAGAGTTCCAGCATCTTGGGATCGATCATGATCAGGCGGGCGTCTTCCGGACTCGACTTGAACAGGATCGACAGGAGCATGGCGTTCACGCCCACCGACTTACCGGAACCCGTGGTACCGGCCACCAGCAGGTGCGGCATCTTCGCCAGGTCGGTGATGACCGGCTTGCCACCGATGTCATGACCCAGGGCCAGGGTGACGGGCGACTTGGCCGCCGCGTACTCGGGCGATTCGAGGACCTCGGAGAAGCGCACCATCTGGCGATCCTCGTTGGGGATCTCGATACCCACGGTGGTCTTGCCGGGAATGACTTCCACCACCCGCACGCTGAACACGGCGAGCGAACGCGCCAGGTCCTTGGCCAGGTTGGAAATGCGGCTGACCTTGACGCCGGCCGCCGGCTGAATCTCGAAGCGGGTGATCACCGGACCGGGATGCACGCTCTCCACGATGACCTCGACACCAAACTCCTTGAGCTTGACCTCGAGCAGGCGCGACATGTTCTCGAGGAATTCCGGCGAATAGCTCTGCTGTTTCTTCTCGGCACGATCCAGGATCGACAGCGGCGGCAGGGTACCTTCCAGATCCGCGTCGACCCGGACCACGGCAGCCGCGGGCGAATAGGACGCCCCAGCCGGTGCAGGCGCCGCCTTGCGCGGTGGCGGCGTGGGCAGGGCGACACGGGCCGGCGCTGCGACGGGCGCAACGGCCACCGGCGCGGACTCGGGTGCTTCGGCGACGAAGCGACTGGGCGCGGGCATCTCGATGCGCGGCGCAGCGCGCTCCACCCGTGGCGGGGGCGCGACGTCGAGCAGGTCGTCGAGGTCTTCGTCGGCGACGGGAATCGGCACCTCGCGGGCCTTGCTCTTGCGCGCAACCGGCGGCGACACCGGCTCGTCGAAGACGTCCAGTTCCGGCGCCTGACGGCGACCGCCGGCCAGGCGGCTGAAGCCACCCTGCACCAGGTCCAGCAGGTCGAGCACGAGCTTGCCGGTGAAATCCATCACCTTGAACCAGGACAGATCGGTGAAAACGGTCAATCCCAGCAGGAACAGCGCGAGGAACAGCAACGTGCTGCCCTGGACATTGAGGGCGGCCACCGACAGCTGCCCCAGGCTCTCGCCCAGCGCGCCGCCAGCGGACGCCGGCAGCGCCGACACGGCATGGAAATGGATATAGGCCAGCACCGAACCCGAGATCACCAGCAGGACCAGCCCGGTCAGCCGCCAGGAAAACAGCCAGCCGCTCCACTCCCAGGGCAGGTGCCGCTTGCGGAAGATCTGCCAGGTCTTGACGGCGAGCAGGACGGGGAACACGAAGGCAAAGTAGCCGAGTGCCATGAACAGCACGTCGGCCAGCCAGGCGCCGGCGCGGCCCGCGGTGTTATGGACCTGATCGATGCGGCTGGTGTGGGTCCAGCCCGGATCGGAGGGGTCGTAGCTCAGCAGAGCCATGAGCAGATACAGGCACAAGGCGGCCAGTGCGATGAGCACCACCTCCTTGAGACGATAATGCAGATGCTCACGCCATTGGTTGACGTGGCTGACAGAACTGGATTGCTTCAAGCGCGCTTTTCCCGCACACGGAACGTGTGACCGTGAATCAAAAACAGTGCGCCATTCTAGATCGCCCGGGCCCTGCTTCTACAGTCCCGCGGCGAAACATGGCACGATAGCGGACGGCCGTACCGGAACCGCCTTCAGGCACAACATTGGAGCATTCTTTCGTTGTCCTGACAAAGAGTTATGACGATTTCTTGAGCTTGTTACGCACAAGCTGCACCCCTTCGGCTTCACCCATCAGAAGGCGCCCTCCCCTACCATGGTGAAATGGCTGACCCGCGCAAGCCCTGACTTCCCGCCCCTGCAGCAGGCGCTGCGCGAACCCAACGGCCTCCTGGCCATCGGCGGCGACCTGAGCGCGGCACGCCTGATCGGCGCCTATCGTCACGGCTGCTTTCCCTGGTACCAGGCCGGCCAACCCCTGCTGTGGTGGTCGCCGGATCCCCGCACGGTGCTTTTCCCGCCGGACCTGCACGTCTCGCGCAGCCTGGCGAAGACCCTGCGCAAGACGCCGCTGCGCGTCACCTACGACCAGGCCTTCGCCAGGGTGATCCAGGCCTGCGCCGGTCCGCGACGCGATGCCGACGGTACCTGGATCACCATGGAGATGCGTCAGGCCTACCAGGAACTGCACGCCCAGGGCTGGGCTCACTCCGTGGAAGTCTGGGACGGCGACCAGTTGGTCGGCGGTCTCTATGGCATCGCCATGGGCAAGCTGTTCTTCGGCGAATCCATGTTCAGCCACGCCGACAACGCTTCCAAGATCGGCTTCGTGACCCTGGTACGGGACCTGGCCGCCTGGGGCTTCGTGATGATCGACTGCCAGATGCAAACCGCGCATCTGGAGAGTCTCGGCGCGAGCAGTCTCTCCCGGGAACGCTTTGCCGAATACCTGGCCAAATACCTGGATCAGGCCAGCATGGCCGCCTGGCCTAGCTTCCACGGGTGACTTACACTCAAGCCAGGCTTATGTAGAGATTCGACATGACCGAGCTGGCGAGACTCAAGTTTTACGCAACCCAGCCTCACGCTTGCAGTTACCTGCCCAACGAGCAGGCGACCACGCTGTTTCTCGACCCCTCGCAACCCATGAACGGCCAGATCTACGCCGAACTGTCCGAACTGGGCTTCCGTCGTAGTGGCGATCATCTCTACCGCCCCCACTGCCAGCTCTGCAAGGCCTGCGTCCCCGCCCGCATCCCCATTGCCCGCTTTCGCCCCAGCCGCAAGCAGACGCGCGTGCTCAAGCGCAATCTCGACATCAAGGTCACGCGCTGCGACCCGGGTTTCACCGAAGAGCGCTATCAACTCTATGCACGCTATATCAGCGAACGCCACGCCGACGGCGACATGTTCCCACCGAGCCGCGGCCAGTTCTCCACCTTCCTGGTCAGCCACCTGCCCTACGCCTTCTTCTACGAGATGCGCGTCGAGGACCGCCTGATCGGCATCGCGGTGACCGATGTGCTGCCCAATGGCATGTCGGCGGTCTACACCTTCTACGACCCCAGCGAAGAGAAGCGCAGCCTGGGCGTATTCGGCATTCTCTGGCAGATCGCCGAAACCCGCCGCCTAGGCCTCGATGCGGTTTATCTCGGCTATTGGATCAAAGGGTGTCGCAAGATGTCCTATAAGACCGAGTACCGCCCCATTGAGCTCTTCGTCAATCAGCGCTGGGTTGCCCTGGCCTGACGAAATAGCGCTTTTTCTGAATTTCTGTCAGAATATGGGCCTTTTTCGCCCGGACTGCTCTGGGCCTATCTTGTCACCGAGGGCTTTTCTATATATGTCGAAAGAAGACAGCTTCGAAATGGAAGGTACTGTCGTCGACACCCTTCCCAACACCATGTTTCGCGTGGAGTTGGAAAATGGGCACGTCGTCACCGCGCACATCTCCGGAAAGATGCGTAAGAACTACATCCGCATCCTGACGGGCGACAAGGTTCGCGTGGAGCTGACGCCTTATGATCTGAGCAAGGGCCGGATCACTTACCGCGCGCGTTAAGCGAAGCCTTTCATGAAAAAGCCCGGCAATGCCGGGCTTTTTCATGAGCGATTGTAAATCGCGACCTGCCCTCAGGCAGGCTCGGCGGTGGTCTCGAACTCGAACTCCAGCTCGTCGTTCACCGCATCGATGTGGACGATACCGCCATGGTCGGCCAGGTCTCCGAACAGGATCTGCTCGGCCAGCGGCCGCTTGATCTTGTCCTGGATGAGGCGTGCCATGGGACGAGCGCCCATCTGCACGTCGTAGCCCCGCTCTGCCAGCCAGCCGCGGGCCGCATCCGTGACTTCGAGCTGGACACGCTTGTCCTCGAGCTGCGCCTGGAGTTCGGTAAGGAACTTGTCGACGATGCTCTTGATGACTTCCGTGCTCAGGCGGCCGAACTGGATGATGGTATCCAGACGGTTGCGGAACTCGGGCGTGAAGCTCTTCTTGATGACTTCCATGGCATCCGTGGTGTGATCCTGCAGCGTGAAGCCGATGGAGGCACGGGAGGCGGTTTCGGCGCCGGCATTGGTAGTCAGGATCAGGATCACGTTGCGGAAGTCGGCCTTGCGACCATTGTTATCCGTCAGGGTGCCGTGGTCCATGACCTGCAGCAGCAGGTTGAACACCTCGGGGTGGGCCTTCTCGATCTCATCGAGCAGCAGCACGCAGTGCGGCGTCTTGGTGATGGCTTCGGTCAGCAGACCACCCTGGTCGAAGCCAACATAGCCGGGAGGCGCACCGATCAGGCGAGACACGGTATGCCGCTCCATGTACTCGGACATGTCGAAGCGCACCAGCTCGACGCCCATGGCCTTGGCCAGCTGCCGGGCAGCCTCGGTCTTGCCCACGCCGGTAGGGCCGGCGAAGAGGAAGGAACCAACCGGCTTGTCCGGTGATTTCAGACCCGCACGGGACAGCTTGATGGCGGTGGACAGGGATTCGATGGCCAGGTCCTGACCGAAGACGGTCAGCTTGAGGTCGCGCTCCAGGTTGCGCAGCAACTCCTTGTCGGAACTGTTGACGGTCTTCGGGGGGATCCGCGCGATCTTGGCGACGATGTCTTCGACCTGCTGTACGTCGATACGCTGGGCACGACGATCTTCGGGCTGCAGGCGCTGGTAGGCACCGGCTTCGTCGATGACGTCGATGGCCTTGTCGGGCATGTGCCGGTCGTTGATGTAGCGCGCAGCCAGCTCGGCTGCTGCACGCAGCGCCTCGTCGGTGTACTCGATGTGGTGATGCTGCTCGAAGCGCCCCTTGAGGCCGCGCAGGATGCCGTAGGTATCATCCACCGAAGGCTCGACGACATCGACCTTCTGGAAGCGCCGAGCCAGTGCCCGGTCCTTCTCGAAGATGCCGCGGAATTCCTGGAAGGTGGTGGAGCCGATGCAGCGGATCTCACCGGAGGACAGCAGCGGCTTGAGCAGGTTGGAGGCATCCATCACCCCGCCCGAGGCCGCGCCGGCACCGATGATGGTATGGATCTCGTCGATGAAGAGCACGGCATGGGGCCGCTTCTTCAGCTCGGCCAACAGGGCCTTGAATCTCTTTTCGAAATCGCCGCGGTATTTGGTCCCGGCCAGTAGCGCGCCGAGATCGAGGGAATAGACCACGCTGTCGGCCAGCAGGTCAGGGACCTGACCGTCGACGATGCGCTTGGCCAGGCCTTCGGCAATGGCGGTCTTGCCGACGCCGGCCTCGCCCACCAGCAGCGGGTTGTTCTTACGGCGCCGGGCGAGGATCTGGGCTACGCGCTCGACTTCCGACTCACGCCCTACCAGCGGATCGATACGACCCTGGCGAGCCTGCTCGTTGAGATTGCTGGCGTAGGCTTCCAGTGGGTTGTTGGAGGAGCTGGGCTCGGCCCCCTCCTCCTCGGCGGCGTCCTGGTCCTGTTCGGCCTCGGGTGCTGCCCCTGGCACCTTGGAGATGCCGTGTGCGATGAAATTGACGACGTCGATCCGCGCCACGCTCTGCTGCTTGAGCAGGAACACCGCCTGGCTTTCCTGTTCGCTGAAGATGGCGACCAGGACGTTGGCCCCGGTGACTTCGCGCTTGCCCGAGCTCTGCACGTGGAAGACCGCACGCTGGAGGACACGCTGAAAGCCCAGCGTCGGCTGGGTCTCGCGCTCGTCATCCTGCTGTGGGATCAGGGGCGTGGTGGAATCTATGAATTCCAACAGATCGCGCCGCAGGCGATCGATGTTGGCGCCGCAGGCTCTCAACACGGTGGCCGCCGCTTCATTGTCCAGCAGCGCCAGCAGGAGGTGCTCAACGGTCATGAATTCATGACGCTTCGTCCTCGCCTCCTTGAAGGCGAGATTCAGGGTGACTTCGAGCTCACGATTCAACATAGCTTCACCTCATAGCCCAAGCAGCACAGTAGCCCAAGCAGCACAGATCTAACTTTCGATTTCGATTTCACACAGCAGCGGGTGGTTGCACTCCCTGGCATATTGATTGACTTGCATGGCCTTGGTTTCAGCGACATCGCGAGTAAATGTTCCGCAGACTGCCTTTCCCTGAGTATGCACAGTAAGCATCACCTGGGTAGCCGCTTCGCGGTTCATGCTGAAGTAGCGCTCCAGCACCTCGACGACGAACTCCATCGGGGTGTAGTCATCGTTATACATCAGAACTCGATATCTGGCTGGCCGTTTTAGTGCAGGTTTTGCCTCCTGCACCGCCAGGCCGCCGTTGTCGCCGTCCTGATGTTCGTTGTCTTCCGCCGCCAGTCGGATGGGGTCGATTACACGCATTCTGATCGATTCCGAATTACGGGATGAATAGCAGGGAAAAAAGAGCTTGATCCACGTCTCAGCCGCCTAGTGCCTCGCCTTGACTAAGGCTGAAAGGGTGTTACAAACATCCTGTACCGACGAGGTACCAAGGGTTCCGTTGTAGTGGCATCTGTGTGGATTCACTGGAACTGTAGTCGAATGATACTCCAGGCTTGGAGTCCTTTGCAGAGGGAGCCGGTATGCTCAGTGGCAAGGTCAAATGGTTCAACAACGCCAAAGGATATGGCTTCATCGTTGCAGATAACAGTGATGAAGACCTATTCGCTCATTACTCGGCCATTCAGATGGACGGTTACCGCACGCTGAAGGCGGGCCAGGCGGTCAGCTTCAATATCGTTCAGGGTCCCAAGGGCCTGCACGCCGTCGAGATTCGCGCGGCCGAAGTGAGCGCACCCGCCGCTGCGCCGGCCACCAATGCCCTCGATGTGCGGGATACGGTCAGTACGGAAGCCTGATCTCACGCCCCTTCGGGGGCGCCATCTCCTTCTTCGCGCCGCTGTCCTTCGCTGTGCCCAAGATCGCGCTCCGGAAACAGCAGATTCCTGACCCGATTCTTCAGCGCTCGGGCATCGGGAAAGCCGCCATCCCTCTTCCGCTCCCAGAGCACCTCTCCGCCACAGGCGATCTCGAACACGCCCCCGGTTCCCGGTAGCAACGTCACCCCGCCCAGATCGGTACCAAAGGTACTGAGCAGCTCCTGGGCCAGCCAGCCCGAGCGCAGCAGCCATTGGCACTGGGTGCAGTAGTGGATGGTGATGATAGGTCTGGCGTTCGCCACGGTACACCTCGCAAGGCCTGGGCTCCCTATAATACGCAGCCCCCGTTCCCGTCCGCCATGTGGTCCGTCCTATGCGCCTGTTGCTGCTGGTAGCCTGCCTTCTCCTGTCCGCCCTGGCCTGGAGTGCCCCGCCGCCGAAGGTCGGCCTGGTGCTGTCCGGCGGTGCTGCCCGGGGGCTGGCGCATATCGGCGTGCTCAAGGCCCTGGAGGAACAGGGCATCCAGGTCGACGCCATCGCCGGCACCAGCATGGGCGCGGTGATCGGCGGCCTCTATGCCGCCGGCTACAGCGCCGAGGAACTGGAACGCATCGCGCTGGGCATGGACTGGGGCCAGGTACTGTCCGACCAGCCGCCACGCAAGGACGTGCCCTTCCGGCGCAAGCAGGATGACCGGGACTTCCTGATCAAGCAGAAGCTCAGCTTTCGGGATGACGGCACCCTGGGCCTGCCCATCGGGGTGATCCAGGGCCAGAACCTGGGGATGATGCTGGAAAAGCTGTTCGTGCATACCAGCGATACCCGGGACTTCAACCAGTTGGCCATCCCCTTCCGCGCCGTGGCCACGGACATCACCACCGGCGAGAAGGTGGTCTTCGATCATGGTCATCTGCCCCGAGCGATCCGCGCCAGCATGTCGATTCCGGCGGTGTTCGCGCCGGTGGAAATCGACGGTCGGCTGCTGGTGGATGGCGGCATGGTCGACAACATCCCCATCGACGTGGCGCGGGACATGGGCGCGCAGCGGGTGGTGGTGGTCGACATCGGCACTCCCCTGCTCAAGCGCCGGGACCTGACCACGGTGCTGGACGTACTCAATCAGTCCACCACCCTGATGACGCGCAACAATTCCCAGGCGCAGCTGGCGACCCTGGGCAAGCAGGACCTGCTGATCCAGCCGCCGCTGGCCAGCTATACCAGCGCCGACTTCAGCGAGGTCAGGGCGCTGATCGATGCCGGCTATCGGGCGACCATGGCCATGGCAAGCGAACTGGCGGTGTTGCGCAAGGACGCGAAAAGCGAGCGCTCCACGGCCGTGGCAGCGGCTCGCGCGCCCAGCAGCCGAACTCCGGTCATCGACGCCATCCGCATCGAGAACGACTCCAAGGTCGAAGACGAGGTCATTCGTCACTATATCCGCCAACGCCTGGGCGACCCCCTGAATGTCGAGCGGCTGCAGGACGACATGAGCACCCTCTATGGCCTGGACTATTTCGACCAGGTGGAATACCGCATCCGCCGGGACGGCCCTGGCGACAACGTGCTGGTGATCTATGCCCGCGGCAAGCGCAGCGGTACGGACTTCCTGCGGTTGGGCCTGAATCTGTCGGACGACCTGCGGGGCGACAGCGCCTTCAACTTCGGCGCCAGCTATCGCATCAATGGCCTCAATCGCCTCGGCGGCGAATGGCTGACCCGGGTACAGATCGGTGATCACCAGGAGCTCTACAGCGAGTTCTACCAACCTCTGGATGTCGGCTCACGCTACTTCATCGCACCCTACGTCGGCGGCGAGGCACGCAACATCGAGCAGCTGGAGCGCAATGACCCCATTGCCGAATACCGGCGCGAGCGCTATGGCTTCGGCCTCAACGTGGGTCGGCAGATCGGCAACAAGGCCGAGGTGCGCCTGGGTATCGGCCACGATTGGGGCAGTACCAAGGTGCATGTCGGACCGCGCGACACGCCGGAGGAATCCTTTACCGAGGGTTTCTACGAGTTGCGCTATTCGCTGGACGACCTGGACGACGTGAACTTCCCGCGGGAGGGCCAGGACCTGGCGTTAACGCTCAAGCAGTTCGATCCGAGCCTGGGCTCGGATTCACGCTACCGGCAGCTGGACCTGCACCTGAACAAGGCGCTCAGCTATGGCTACAACACCTTCGTACTGGGGGGCGGCCTGGGGCGCACCCTGTCGACGGACAGCGACACCAACGTGGTAACCAGCAGCTTCCTGCTGGGAGGTGCCTGGCAGCTCTCAGGCTATCGGCAGGATGCCCTGTCCGGCCAGAATTACGGCCTGGCGCGGCTGATCTACTACCACCAGCTCACGCAGCGCTCGCTGTTCCCGCTGGACACCCCGGTCTATCTGGGCGGCAGCCTGGAACAGGGACGCATCTGGAATCGGGATGACGACTACGACAGCGGCAACATCAGCGCGGCCAGCCTGTTCCTCGGACTGGACACGCCGCTGGGACCACTCAGGTTCACCTATGGTCTGAGCGACCAGGGCGAACACGCCTTCTACATCAACCTGGGCAACAGCTTCTGATCAGGCGTGATCAGGCGATGCGGGAGAGCAGGATCTCGGCCCGCTCGCGCTGGCTGTCGCTGCCTTCGCTGACTATTTCCTGCAGCAGCGAGGTGGCGTGCTGGACGTCACCCTGATCGAGACAGGCCTCGGCCTCGGCAAACCGCCGGGCAATGGCATCGGCCATGAAGTGCTCGTCGAGACTCAGGTCCAGCTCCATGACCGCCGGCAACTCGCCCAGACCTTCAGGGAAGTCGTCTTCCAAAGAGACCTCCAGGGCATCGACCTGCTTCCATCCGGAATCGGCATCCAGCTCTTCGGTCAGGGCAATGGCTTCATCGAGACTCAGATCCGCCAGATCCAGATCGTAGTGCTCTTCGGTCACCGGCGCAGATACCGCCGGCTCGGCGAACTGCAATTCCGCCGACCATTCGCTGGCCGGCGCATCGAAGGCGGGCAGGTCGAGGTCCAGATCGTCCTCCAGCAGGGGCTCCACCGGATCGGCGGACATCCCGGGAAACTGGGCGTGCAATACCGCGAGGCTCGCCGCCACGCCCCCCAGCGCCAGAAAACGCTGCTCGTGCTCCCTGAATGCCGGAGCCTCGCCCAGGGTGGCCAGCACCCGGAGCAGCAGCAACCGCAGATCCTGGCGCCGATCATCTTCGGCCAGGCCGCTTTCCAGCACTTCCCGCGCCTGGCCGTAGCGGCCATAGGCGATGTAGATCTCCGCACGACCGGCATGATCGTCGACCGGCGCCGGACTGGCGGCGACGGCTACGGGCTTGGTCCTGGACTTGGCAACCACCGGCTGGGTAGCGGCCAGCACCGGCTCGGGCAAGGGCTCGACCATTTCGACACGTTCGACGTCATCCGCGTCGGCGAAGACGACGTCTTCCGCCTGCCGCCGGCGCCACCAGAGCACACCGGCCAGGGCCAGCAGGGCCGCGCCACCCACCAACAACAGCGAGCGTAGTGACAACAGACCTTCATCGGTACTGCCCGCGGCAGGACTGGAGGCGACGGGCGCCGCCTGAGCGGCAGGACTTTCCGGTGCCGGCGGCGCGGGGGCGGGCGTCGGCGTGGCCAGGGCCACCGACCGCGCCTGCTTCAATTGCTGCTGCAGACCTTCACGGTCCTGCTGGAGCTGCTCGATCATCACCTCTTTCTGCGCCAACAGTGCGTCGTAACGCTCCTGCAGTTGAGTCAGCTGACCTTCCAGATCGCCGACCTGACGCCCGAGGTCCTGCGTCACCAGCAGGGGCTTGGTGTCTTCGGCAGAACTTCCGGCCGGCTGCGGCGCGGCTGCTGGCGGCGCCACTGATTCCGGTGCCGGCGCCGGCGCAGCGGCAGGTGCTGGCGTAGCAGGTGCGGGTGACAGGGCGGGCGCCGTGGCGACCGGTGCGGCGGGTACCGGGCTGGGCGCGGACGGCGTGGTCTTGGCCGCTACCGGCTGCCGCGGCGCAGGTTCGCTGACACCCACGGGCAGGCGCAGGCGCTGACCGGCCTTGAGTCGTCCGGGATCATTGTTGGCGAAGGACGCCGGATTGAGGGCGAACAGATCGGCCATGAGCTGCTCGGCCGATCGATTGGCCATTGGCCCCAGGCGCTTGGCGATGCTCCAGAGGGTGTCCCTGGGACGCGTCTGGTAGACGCCTTCCCCGGCGGCCAGGTCTGGCGAAGGCGCCAGCCCCTGACGCGGTGCAGCTACGGCCTGGCGGACCGCCGGATCAGCAGCCGGCGCGGCGGCGCGAGCGGATGCCGCCTGGACGCGCGCCGGGGCGGTACTGGCGACGCTGGTGGGCGCGCCACCACTGCGCGGCGGATCCACCAGCAGGGTGAACTCACGCAGCTGCTTGCCGCCCGGCTGTTCCAGCTGAACGATGAAGCCCAGATAGGGCTCGACCAGTGAGCGGCGTGAGGTCACCTCGACATAGCTGCCGGCCGCCGTGCGCAGGTGCGGGGTGAACTTCAGATCGTCGAGGAACTGGGTGCGATCCACGCCGGCCTGGGCAAAGGCCTCGTTCGCCGCCAGATGGATGCGGAAGTCCTCGGCACCGGCATCGCCGATGTTGACCAGTTCGATCCGCGCGCGCAGAGGTTCGTTGAGCGAAGACTGCAGGGTGATGCCCCCCAGGCCGAGCGCGAACGCCGCTTGAGGAAGAGGGGTCAGCGCGGCGGCCGACAGAAGAACAAAGGCAAGGGGACGGCGTTTCGCGACCATGGATACCGCTGCGTCAGGTATTCGAGGAAACCGGAGTTTTAGCGCGGTGGCTCACAAAAATCGCCTCCGCTACGCTGGAACGTAGCATCGATACCGACAGACGGCAAACCGATGGCCCCGCGCGCGACAAAGCGGCCGGGGGTGGCGTCTGGCGCCAGCAGCGATGCCAGACGCTCCGGCCAGATCCGACCCCGGGGCTGGGCGGAGGCACCCGGGCGACGCCAGCCGCCAGACGGCGGTCAGCCGCGCTCGAGATTGGCCAGGACGCGCTGATGCACCTGCTGGCAGATGGCGATCTCCTCATCGTCGAGGCCGCTGAGCAATTCCTTGCGCAGGGCTTCGGCGATGGTCTCGATCTTCTCGATCAGCGGACCGGCTTCCTGGGTCAGCATGATGCGCTTGGCGCGACGGTCCTCGGTGACCGCCAGACGCTTGACCAGGCCCTGCTTTTCCAGGCCGTCCAGCAGCCGTGCCAGGGTCGGCCCCTCGATGCTGATGCTCTGGGCAAGCTCACGCTGGGTGGGCTGGACACCCTTCATCCGGGCCAGGTTCAGCAACACCTGCCAGCGCGCCTGAGACAGCCCCAGGTGGCTCAGGCGCCGGTCTAGCTCGGCGCGCCAGGCACGGGAGACGTGGAAGATCTGGCGGCCAAACAGGTGTGGATCGGTAGGGGTCATTCAGGCTAAACCTTGTACTTGGATTTTCTCATTATTCTGGTTACAGGCATGGTGGGGCAACCGCCGCGCCTCGCTAGTCCGCCAATTCCGCCTGCAGAGCTGCCCGCACACAGTACAGCGCGCCACCCGCCACCCGCCCCTCGAAGCGCGCGGCGACATGGGCTACCGGCGGCAGCTCGCCCTCGTCTTCGAGGAAGGCATCCTGGATTTCCGCCAGCAGATCCTCCGGCAGGTCAAGGGCCTGTTCCAGGGCGATCTGCTGCCCGGCGATGGCTTCGGCCAATAGTGCATAGACATTCTTTTCCGAGCAATTGAGCTGCCGCGCAGCCTGCTCGGGCGTCATGCCGGCGCGTACCAGCGTCAGCACCTCGTGGCGCACGTCAGCGACCGGAGGCGGCGCGGCGTCGCCGTCATTGAGGACGTCGAGGAAAGCCTGGCCATAACGCTCCAGCTTGCGTGCGCCCACGCCGCTGACGCGGCTCATCTCGTCCAGCGAGCGCGGCTGGCTGCGCAGCATCTCCAGCAGGGTGGCGTCGGGGAAGATCACATAGGGCGGCACCGAATGCTCTTCGGCCAGCTTGCGTCTCAGGGTGCGCAAGACCTCCCAGAGTTCGCGCTCGTCGGCGCGCACCAGCTGGCTGGCGGCACTGGCCGAGCCGCTGCCACCGCTGCCCCGGCCACGCTGGGGCTTGGGGTCACGGCGCAATTCGATGCGCACCTCGCCGCGCAGCAGCGGCCGGCAACTTTCGGTCAGGCGCAAGCCGCCATAGCCGTCGACGTCCACCTCGGCCAGGCCGCGGGCCACTAGCTGGCGGAACAGGGTGCGCCACTCGTCTTCGCCACGGGCCTTGCCCAGGCCGAACACGGCCAGCCGCTGGTGGCCGAGGCTGGTGATCTTTTCGGTCTCGCGACCGAGCAGGATGTCGACCAGGTGCCCTACTCCATAGCGCTGACCGCTGCGGTAGATGGCCGACAACGCCTGGCGCGCCGGCTCGGTGGCATCCCAGGTCTCGACGGTGTCGATGCAGTTGTCGCAATGGCCACAGGGCTGGGGCAGGTGCTCGTCGAAATAGGCCAGCAGCACCTGGCGCCGGCAACGGGTTTCCTCGCACAGCGCCAGCATGGCTTCGAGCTTGTGCCGCTCGATGCGCTTGTGACGCTCGTCGCCCTCGGAGCTCTGCATCATCTGCCGCAGCAGCAGCACGTCCTGCAGGCCGTAGGCCATCCAGGCGTCAGCGGGCAGGCCATCGCGACCGGCCCGGCCGGTTTCCTGGTAGTAGGCTTCCAGACTCTTGGGCAGATCGAGGTGGGCGACAAAGCGCACGTTGGGCTTGTCGATGCCCATGCCGAAGGCGATGGTGGCGACCATGATCAGCCCTTCCTCGTTGAGGAAACGTTTCTGGTTGGCGGCGCGCACGTCGTTGGGCAGGCCGGCGTGATAGGGCAAGGCGGGGAAGCCCTGACTGCTGAGCTGCTCGGCCACCTCCTCCACCTTCTTGCGCGACATGCAGTAGACGATACCGGCATCGCCGCGACGCTCGGCAAGAAAGGCCAGCAGCTGCTTGCGCGGCGCTTCCTTGGGCACGATGCGGTAGAAGATGTTGGGACGATCGAAGCTGGACAGAAAGCGCTCGGCCTCTTCCAGATGCAGGCGGCTGGCCATCTCTTCGCGGGTGCGGGAATCCGCGGTGGCGGTGAGCGCCAGGCGCGGCACGTCGGGGAAGTGTTCGGCCAGTTGGCCGAGCTGCATGTATTCCGGACGGAAGTCATGGCCCCACTGGGACACGCAATGGGCTTCGTCGATGGCGAACAGGGCGATCGGCAGGCGCTTGAGAAAGTCCAGCATGCGCGGCTGGACCAGGCGCTCGGGTGCGAGGTAGAGCAGCTTGATCTCGCCACGCTCCAGCTGCGCGGCGACGGATCTCTGCTGCTCGCCGGTCATGGTGGAGTTGAGCGCGGTCGCCGACACACCCAGTTCCAGCAGGGTGGCGACCTGGTCGTCCATCAGCGCGATCAGGGGCGAGACCACCACGGCGACGCCCGGCCGCAGAAGCGCCGGCACCTGGTAGCACAGGGACTTGCCGCCGCCCGTAGGCATCAGCACCAGCGCATCGCCACCGCTGGCCACACGCTCGATGATCCGGGCCTGGTTGCCACGGAACGCGTCGTAGCCAAAGACGTCTTTAAGGATGCGCAGCGCGGGTTCTGACATGAAGCCTCCTCGAATGGAAAGGCCATTATACGGATGCCGGGGTCGCTGCGGCGGTGCTTTTCCGTCGGCCGGCCCCAGGCCGTCGGGTTCGACGTGACTCGGGCGCTCGTCTACAATTCCGGCCGTTCTGCCCTTTCGAATCCTTTCCGAGGTAAGTAGCCGATGTCCTTCGCCGAACAATTGACCCGTCTGCGCGATTTTCTCGATGCAGACGATCTGCACGAAGAAGCGCTCGACTACGTAGCCGCCCATGGCTACCTGACCGCCCTGTCCATCTGCCCGGAAGAGGTTCCTGAACGCGAGTGGATCGACGCGCTCTTCGCCGAGCCGCCGCAGTATCGCGATGCCGCCCAGCAGGAAGAGATCGAGCGCTCCCTGGTGCAGCTCAAGGCGCATATCCTGCGCGTGCTGGGCAGCGACGAAGAGCTGGATCTGCCGTGCGACCTGGAGCTCGGTCCGGAGCCGGACGATTCCGAGTTGCGCGGCTGGTGCATCGGTTTCATGGAAGGGGTTTTCCTGCGCGAAGCCGTATGGTTCGAAGACGCCGAAGACGAAGTCAGCGAGCTGCTGCTGCCGATCATGGTCGGTTCGGGCCTGTTCGATGAGCAGCCGGAGTTCGCCGAGATCGCCCAGGACCGCCGCCTGGTTGCCGACATGATGGTGCAGATTCCGGAATTGCTGACCCAGCTGTTCCTGCTCTGCCATTCCCCCGAAGAAAAGCCGGCGCTGCTCAAGCCGCGTCACTGAGCGATGGACGAGGCCACTCCGAGACCCCGCCAGCGCAAGGGCTGGGTCCGCTACCTGCTGCTGGGCATCGGCTGGCTGAGCGTGGCCCTGGGCATCATCGGCGCCTTTCTGCCGCTGCTGCCCACCACGCCCTTCCTGCTGCTGGCCGCGGCCTGTTTCATGCGCAGTTCGGAGCGGTTCTACCTGTGGCTGATCAACCACCGATGGCTGGGCCCCTGGGTCAAACCCTATCTGGAAGGCGACGGCATCCCGCTCAAGGGCAAGGTCTACGCCATCGTCGCCATGTGGATCAGCGTGGGATTTTCCTGCTGGCTGGTGCCCTATGTCTGGGCCCGGGTGGCGGCTTTCACCAGTTGCGCGGCGGTGACGGTCTACCTGCTCAGGCAGAAGACCCGGCGCTAGCCACTGTCAGGCACGAAAAAGGGCGATCAGCAATGATCGCCCTTTTTCATGGGTGCCGCTGGCGGCGTCAGGCGGCCCTGGCCATGGGGGTCGGGGGCGCCTGATCGGGGACGGTGGGCTCGCCCGGCTCGCTGGGCTGGATGGGAGCCGGATCAGGCTGATCGGGTTCACCGCCCGCGCGGGGCTGGACCAGGGCGGTAAGGCTGGCAAATTCACTGTGCTGGCGGATCGGGAAGCGGGACATGGGGTGACTCCTCTGCTGACTCCCTAGGTAGAGTCGTCCGACCGCGGGGTAATTCCCTCAATCGCCTGGCGCTGCCCGGCCATGATTGCGAGCAAAGGTTTCCGGTCCCATGGCGGCGATCTGGCCGTCGATTAGCGCCTCGAAAGGCGCCAGCAAGGCGTCGAAGCGGCGCGGAGCCTCCAGTGCATTCAACGCCGCGACCACGGCCTCCACGGTCGACAGCGCAGCCGCCGCCGGCGCCTTGCGTACCCGGTAACGCGACGGCGCCCCGGGCGGCAGGGTGAGCCTGGGCAAGGCCGCCAACAACGGATTGGCATGCAGCAGCAGGCGTGCCTTGCGCCAGGTGCCGTCGGGAATCACCAGCAGCCGTCGCGACTCGCTCACGGCGGCGGGCGGCAGCAGATCCACCCGCATCGCCTCGGGCCCGGGAAACAGCAGCCAGGCGTCATGGCCGGCGAGCCAGAGCGGCAATTCGGCGAAGGTCTCGCCGATTTCGAGGCGTACATTGCTGAGTCCCAGCGCGGCCAGGCGTGCCGTGTTGAGTGGGTGACGGCGCTCACTGGGATGCTGCAGCAACAGCACCCGCGTGCGACTGGCCAGCGAGGGGATCAGCGCGCACAGGCACAACGGCAGGGGCCGCTGACAGCGCGCGCAGGCGGGACGGGACATCGGCACTTCCGGAGCGAATCGGGGCGGCGATCATACCGGATCACCGCCGCCCTCCCCGACTCAGCGATTGAAGCGGGCGGTGAGGTCGTGCAGATAGTCGGCCATGCCTTCCAGTTCACGACTCAGTTCCGAGCCGCGACGGGCCTGGGCCGAGCTGTGATCGGAGAGATCGGCGATACGGCTGATCTGCCGGTTGATGTCTTCGGAGACGTGGCTCTGCTCTTCCACCGCGGTGGCCATTTGCTGGCTCATGGCGGTGATCAGGCTGACCGATTCGCTGATGCCCTCCAAAGACTCGCGTACCGCCGCCGAATGACGTTCGCTCTGGCGCGAGGTCTCTTCGCCGCGACTGGCGGTGGCCACGGCGCGGTCGGCATTGGCCTGCAGGTTGGCGATGATCTGGTGGATCTGCTCGGTGGATTCACGGGTACGCGAGGCCAGCGAGCGGACCTCGTCGGCTACCACGGCGAAGCCGCGACCGGCCTCACCGGCACGGGCGGCCTCGATGGCGGCGTTGAGCGCCAGCAGGTTGGTCTGCTCGGCAATGGCGGTAATCACATCGGCGACGCTGCCGATGCTCTGGGTCGAACTGGCCAGTTCGCCCACGGCCTGGCCGATGTCGCTGACCGCCGCACCGAGTTCGCGCATGGACGTCAGGCTCTCTTCGGCCTTGTCACGCCCGGAGTGCACCAGGCTCTCGGCGTTGGCCGCCGCCTGAGCGGTCTCCTGGACGTTCTGCGAGACCTCGTGGATGGTGGAGGTCATCTGGGTGATGGCCGCGGCGGACTGGTCGGTCTCGTGGCGCTGCTGATCCAGCAATTCGGCTTCGGACTGGGCGAGCTGGGAGGATTCGCGCGCCTTGACGCGCACGCTGTCGCCCACGTCGGCCAGCCGGGTCAGGGCCGTCTGCAGGCGCGCCGCTTCGCTGTGCAGCGCCAGATCCAGGCGTGCCGGAGCACCGCACTGGTCGCTGTAGGTCGGGGCCACCACGGCACTGGAAAACATCTTCGGATGATCGGCGAGGATGCGCTCGATGCTGGCGCGCTGACGGTAGAGCTGATGGCCGCTGATACCCAGCAGCGCCGCGACGATGAGCACCGCCTGAGTCGTGTCGTCGAGCAGGAAGTGGCCGCTCAGGATCACCCCGGTGGCCGCCACCGTCGACCAGCAGGCGGCGATGGCGCTGCCCAGCCGGCGAGTCATGGGCACGGGGGCCTTGCCGGCATTGATGCGGGCATAGAGCTCGCCGGCGCGACGGACTTCGCTGGCGCTGGGCAGCGACCGCACGGATTCGTAGCCGATCACCCGGCCCTGTTCGAGGATCGGGGTGACATAGGCGCTCACCCAGTAGAAATCGCCGTTCTTGCAGCGATTCTTGACGATGCCCATCCACGGCTTGCCTTCCTTGAGGGTCGCCCACATGTGGCCGAACACCGGTGGCGGCATGTCGGGATGACGCACCAGATTGTGCGGACTGCCGATCAGCTCCTCCCTTGTATAGCCACTGATGGCAATGAAGGCCTCGTTGCAGTAGGTGATGTTCCCCTGCAGATCAGTGGTGGAGATGAGTCGTTCCTCTTGCTTGAAGGTACGGCCTTGCTGGGTGACCGGCAAATTCGTGCGCATGCGGGTGCCTTATCTAGCGGGTTATCTACTCCGTGCGACATCAACCAGTTCAATGGTGGCCAACTGCCGGCACAGGCGCCAACGGTAACCATTTGGTTATCGTCATACTAACTATCGGCATGTTGCATCTGGGCTTAAGGATGCTCTGAAATGTTTTGATAAGCGGTTCGCTCAGGCCCCTGGATGACCCGCGGCCAGGCGAGGCACGCGGCTTTTCACGAGGGGGTCCAGGGCCTGACCGGATAGCGCAGCTGGCCGAGCGCCTAGGTAGCTCTGGACTGCGTGTCGACCTTCCTGAGCGCCCTGGCTGTCCCGATCGCCACGCGACCCGCCAGGGCGATAAATGGCCTAGCCGGTGATCACGGGCTCCAGGGCCTCCAGCCAACAGACCACCGCTACGGCACCGCCATCGGGAATGCCGCGGGCGCGTTCGCCCAGGTAGCTGGCGCGGCCCTGGGCCGGCAGCATCTCGGCGGTGGCCTCGGCGCCCTGGCGGGCGGCGGCGAGCGCCGCGGCAAAGGCCTGCGTCAGGTTGGCGCCCGCCTGGGCACCGGCCAGCAGGGCATCCGCGGCCGGGCGCAAGGCATCGAGCATGGTGCGCTGGCCCGGCTGGGCGCCACCCAGTTCGGCCAGGGCCTGGACGCCACCATCCATAGCCTGAGCCCATTGGGCCAGCGTGGGTCGCTCCACCCCGTCCAGCACCTGGGCGGCGCGGATCAGGGCGCAGGCGTAGAAGGGACCAGAGCTGCCACCGATGGCCCGGCGCAGTGCCTGACCCGTGGCTGCCAGGGCGCTGGTCGGGGTGTACCAGGCACTGGCGGGCAAGGCGCGCATGGCTTCAGCGCCACGGGCCAGGCTGGTGCCCAGGTCGCCGTCCCCGGCGCGACTGTCCAGATCGGTGAGGCGGGCTTCGTTGGCCAGCAGGCTGGCGACGATCGCAGCGGCCCCCGCCTGCAGAGGCTCTGCCAGGGGACCGGGGGTATGAGGAGTAGTTTCGGCTGCTGCCGCGGGTGCGGGCAGCAGGGTGGGCGCCGCCGGGACCCGGCCGTCACCCGGCCAGGCCCGCGCCCGGGTCGGCGCATCGAGCAGCGCCAGGCGCGCCTCGTCTACCGGCAGCAGCGACAGCGAACAGCCGGGCATGTCCAGGGCGCTGAGGAAGGTACCGGTCCAGGCGCGTTCCACCACCAGGCCCCGCTGGCGTAACTGGCTCAGCGCCGCCCGCGCCATCAGGGCGAGTTCCAGCGGCGGCGTCGCGCCCAGGCCATTGACCAGCAGCGCCAGGCGCGTGCCGGCGGGATAGCCGCCGTCTTCAATGAGAGTATCCAGCAGCCGCGCCACGGTGCCGTCGGCGCCCAGTCGGGGACCGCGCTCGACGCCCTGCTCACCGTGGATGCCGAGGCCCCATTCCACTTCGTCGTCCGCCAATTGGAAACCCGGGTGCCCCACCGCCGGCACCGTGCAGGCACCCAGGGCGACACCCATGCTGCGCAATTCGGCACTCGCGGCGCGGGCCAGCGCAGCTACCTCGGCCAGGGGGCGCCCGGCGGCGGCCGCTGCGCCCGCGAGCTTGTGGATCAGCACGGTGCCCGCGATGCCCCGGCGCCTTTCCGGCGCCACGGTGTGCCGCAGAGCCGCATCGTCCGCCACCAGCACCGTCTCGACCGGAATGCCTTCGCTGCGCGCCAGTTCGGCGGCCAGACCGAAGTTGAGACGGTCGCCGGTGTAGTTCTTGACCACCAGCAGGGCGCCCGCGGGACCGGCGGCCGCCCGGATGGCGGCCAGCACGGCATCGACGCTGGGCGAGGTGAAGACGTCTCCCGCCACCGCGGCGGTCAGCATGCCCTCGCCCACATAGCCGGTATGGGCCGGTTCGTGGCCGCTGCCGCCGCCGGAAATCACCGCCACCGGGCGATCTCCCGTAGCGGCCAGGGGCTGGCGCAGGATGACCTGCTCCTCGGCCAGCAGGGCCAGGCCGGGATCCAGGCTGACGAGACCTTCGAGCAGTTCGCGAACCACCGCGGTGGGGCTATTGATCAGCTTCTTCATCGGGGACTCCTGAGGGCGAGAGGTCGCCGCAGTATGGCACGGGGTCCCACGGCTCCCTGACCGCGCCCTGAACGCTTCACTCGGCCAGGCGCACCGGTCTTCCGCCGGACCGGGGCGGCAGGCTATCGTGGGCCCTGGAAGCTTTTCACGACCGGGATGTCTCACGCTGTTAGCCAGCCGCTCTCCTGCGAGCGCACCCCACCGAGGTCCGTCATGCCGATCAAGATCGTTCCGCGCTCTGCCTGCCTGGGGTCGGAGATCACCCCCGAAGCCGTCTACCTGTCCCGGCGCCAGTTGCTCGGTGCCAGCGGCGCCCTGCTCGCCGGCGCCGCCCTGCCCGGCTGGGCGCTGGCGGCCGCTTCCAGCTATGGCGACGTCGAAGCCGCCAAGGGCCCGGACTGGTTCGAAGGCAAGCTGCCCGCTACCCGCTGGCAGGCGGCCACGGTCAAGGGCGAGGACATCACGCCCTTCAAGGACGCTACCCACTACAACAACTTCTATGAATTCGGGCCGGACAAGAGTGATCCCGCGGCCCATGCCGCGCAGCTGCCCACCCAGCCCTGGAGCGTGGTGGTCGATGGCGAAGTGGGCAAACCCGGCACCTACGGCCTGGAAGACCTCTTCGGTCCCGACACCTTGGAAGAGCGCATCTACCGCATGAGGTGCGTCGAGGCCTGGTCCATGGTCATCCCCTGGCTGGGCTTTCCGCTGGCCAGCCTGCTCAAGCGGGTCGAACCCACCGGCAAGGCGCGCTATGTGAAGTTCGAGACGCTCAAGGACCCGAAGCACATGCCCGGCATGAATTCCAGCTTCGCCCTGCTGGACTGGCCCTATGTGGAAGGCCTGCGCCTGGATGAAGCCATGCATCCGCTGACGCTGATGACGGTGGGCATGTACGGTCGGGTGCTGCCCAACCAGAACGGCGCGCCGCTGCGGCTGATTGTGCCCTGGAAGTACGGCTTCAAGGGCATCAAGTCCATCGTCCGCATCAGCCTGGTGGCCGAGCAGCCACGCACCACCTGGCAGGGCATGGCGCCCAACGAGTACGGCTTCTATGCCAACGTCAATCCGGAAGTGGACCACCCGCGCTGGAGTCAGGCTCGTGAACGTCGCCTGCCCAGCGGCCTGTTCAGCCCCAACGTGCGGCCGACGCTGATGTTCAACGGCTATGGCGAGGAAGTGGCTTCGCTCTACGCCGGTATGGATCTGCGGAGAAACTACTGATGGGATTGCTGCTCTGGCGGGTCGCGGTGTTCGTCGCCGCACTCAGCCCGCCGCTGTGGTGGCTGTACCAGGCCTGGATCTTCGCCCTCGGCCCGGACCCGGGCAAGGCGCTGGTGGACAAGCTGGGGACCGGCGCCCTGGTGCTGCTGCTGCTGACGCTGAGTCTGACCCCGCTGTCGCGCCTCACCCGCTGGAAGCTCTGGCCGGTGATCCGCCGTCAGCTCGGCCTCTGGACCTTCACCTATGCCCTGCTGCACTTCCTCGGCTACCTGGCCTTCGTGCTGGGCTTCGACCTGTCGCAACTGGGGGTGGAATTACAGCGCCGCCCTTACATCATCGTGGGTGCCGCCGCGCTGCTGATCCTGTTGACCCTGGCCGTCACTTCCAACCGCCCCGCCATGCGCCGCCTGGGCAAGCGCTGGAAGGAGCTGCATCGACTGGCCTACCTGGTGCTGGGCCTGGGGCTGCTGCACTACCTCTGGATCGTGCGCTCGGACCTGGAAGAATGGGCACTCTACGCCGCCATCGGCGCCGCCCTGCTGGCCTTCCGCCTGGTAGATGGCTGGCGTCGAAAAAGACGCAGTCGGGCAGCAACCGTCCCTGCTCGCTGATTACCACCGCCCAGGCAGAGGGGTTGATCCCTCATGGGCAAGTTTGTAGGGGTGGTATTAAAAACAGCTGTCGAGGTATGCGGGTGGACCGCCACGGCTTGGCAGAGGGGTAGCATTGAACGGGCCTGGCGCCAGTGCGCCAGGCCGTTGCCCGAGGGCGGTCGCTCAGCGCTGCGCGGCCTGGCGCAGGCCCTTCAGGGTGTTGAGCGGCGCATCCACCACGAAGCTGTTGGCCAGCCAGGACGGCACGCTGCCGCCCGGTTCGCTCTGGGCCTCGTAGGTCACTTCCGAGCCGCCGTTCTTCGGTACCACCCGCCACTGGCCCTGGAAGCTGGCAACCCGTATGTAGCCGTCGGCGGCGGGACGATAGTCCGGCTGGCCTTCGAGGGTGCGGGTGAAGCCGCCATCGGGAGTCTTCTGCTCGGTGATGTGCAGCACCACGTCACGGGCGGTCACCGGCCAGGGCATGTCGATGCGCATGTAGGTCCAGGCCTGGTTGTCCTGACGCTTGAGCACCTGCAGCGACTGGCAGCGGAAGATCCATTTGCAGGAACCCAGGGGATCGTCCTGCAGCTTGGCGATGGTGGCCGGATCGGCCTTGATCTGGACCACGCCGCGGTAGGCCTTGTACTTGGAGCCGGCGACGGCCCGGGTATAGACCTGGATGCCATCTTCCTGCTTGGCGAGTTGCCAGTCCTCGGCCTGGGCCAGGCCGGTGGCTGCGAGCAGGGTCAGGGCGAGGATGGAGCGAAGCGGCTTGTGCATGGGACGTCCCTTGTTGTTGTGGTTGTCGGAGAGCGCAATTCAAAACCGGATCAGGCGGCGGTTTCACCTTCGAGGCGCAGCAGGATGGCCATCGCCTCGGCGCTGCTGGTGCCGCAGAACGCCAGCTCGGCCTGGAAACCGCCGCACACCGCCGGGCGCAGCGGCGAACCGAACAGGTCGCAGCGGTTGGTGCTGTCCAGGTGGGCGCAGCGCACCCCGGAGGGCTTGCCCTGGGGCATGCGTGGCAGCGGTGAGGAGATCGAGGGCGCGATGCAACAGGCGCCACAACCCGGACGGCACTCCATGGGTGAAACTCGCAGATAGAGAGGCTTCAAGCTTAAGAGCTAGGCCTGGGCCTCACAAGCGAATCGTGACCAGATGTCGCTATCGAGTCATGAATGTAACATTCATTCGCACCTCGCCACGCAACCCCGCGGCCTTTCCATCGTCTTATCTGCGATGAGCGAGGCGGCTGGCCCGAGGGCGTGACGATGAAGCATTGGCTGGTGCTGGACCTGGAAGCGACCACCGACGAAGGCGGCTGGCCGCTGGAGCTGATGGAGATCATCGAGATCGGCGCGGTCATGGTGGATGCCGCAGGCCAGGAGCTCGATCGCTATCAGAGTTTCGTCCAGCCCCGGCGGCTGCCGCTGCTGACGCCCTTCTGCCGCGACCTGACCCATATCAGCCAGGCCGATGTCGATGGCGCCGAACCCCTGCAAAGCACCTGGCCGACGTTCGAGGCCTGGCTGGGCGCCTATGAGACCACTCTCGCCGGCTGGTGCAGCTGGGGCGATTTCGACCGCCGTCTGCTGGAGCGGGCCTGGCGCGAATACGATCTGCACACCCACCTCGCCCGGGTCCCGCATCGCAATCTAAAGCAGGCCTTCGCCAAGGCCCGTGGTCTGGCGCGTCCGCTGGGTCTCACCGCCGCCCTGGAATCGGCGGGACTGGCCTTTACCGGGGTGCTGCACCGCGCCGAGACCGACGCGCGCAACACCGCCAAGCTGATCCCCGCCAGCCTGCCGGCCCTCGTGCGCTAGCCGCGTCTGGAGCGGTGACAGTGGGCCTCGGCCTTGGGCATACTCGCCGACGGTCCCAACCGCTCTCGTACAAGGAAATCCGATGTTCAAGGTCAACGAATACTTCGACGGCACCGTCAAATCCATCGCCTTCAGCCTCAAGTCCAAGCCTGCCACCCTGGGCGTCATGGCTCCCGGCGAATACGAATTCGGTACCAGCCAGCTGGAAGTCATGCACGTGGTGGCCGGCGCCCTGACCGTCAAGCTGCCGGGCAGCGAGACCTGGGAAACCTTCGCCGCGGGCAGCCAGTTCACCGTGCCGGCCAACGCCAAGTTCCAGCTCAAGGTCGCGGAAGACACCGCCTATCTCTGCGAATACCACTAAGCTCGGGGGGCCGTACGGCTCCCTCGTCTTGGGCTCCGTCATTCGGCCGCGCGGGCCGGGTGGCGGGAGTCCGTTGTCCCGCCTGAACGCTTCCGCTTCGCCTCGGTCCTAAGCGACACCGCCGCTTTCGGAGTCGTCGCCATGTCGCCAGCTGCAGCCCAGGGCCCTCGCCAGGCGAGCCACGCCCGTCCCTTCGAGCACCAGCCCCGGAATCTCCCGACGCATGGGATAGCCCTTGCGCAGGGCGTCGAACGCCTGGGCCCGCGCCAGGCCCGGCAAGGCGAGGGTCGCGCGTAGCGCCGCATCGTCGTCGCGCGGGTCATAGACCGCACGACAGACGCGCCTGAAGGCCGTCGCCTCGGGCGTATCCGCACCAAACACCAGGCGCTCCAGCTGCTGCGGCGGCAACAGGTCGCTCAAACCCAGCCTCGGTGTTTCCCCGGTCCAGGCGCAGAAGGCCGCGTAGATCTGCGCCGTGCCGCGCCATTTGCCTTCCAGGCTGTGCCCGGCGATATGGGGCGTCACCAGCTGACAGAGACGGGCCAATTCAGGATCGATACCCGGCTCGCCTTCCCAGACATCCAGGGCCACCGCCAGCTCGGCGCCACCAGCCAGATGGGCACACAGCGCGGCGTTGTCGACTACCTCGCCCCGGCAGGCATTGAGCAGCCAGCTGCCCGGACGCAACCTCGCCAGGCGCGTCGCCTCGAACAGGTGCAGGGTGCGCTGCTCGCCATCACGGATCAGCGGGGTATGCAGACAGAGCACGTCGCAGCGCTCCAGTAACTCGTCCAGGCTGTGGAAGTCGCCCTGCTCGGTCGCCTGACGGGGTGGATCGCAGACCAGCACCGTCCAGCCCAGTCCGCGCAGCGCCTCGGCCAGGCGGCCCCCGACC
>NZ_JASCON010000035.1:0-54070 GCF_029959585.1 Pseudomonas sp. PS02302 | reverse complement strand
CGGACCAGATGGGCCATCCATGGCCCACTGGACCTCTCGCCGCATCCATGCGGCTCGACCCACTCCACGACACTGGCGTTCGCCCTCCTGAACGGGGCGATTCGCTAGCCTGAAAGTGTTGGTTGAATAGCCACAAAAAGCCGTAGCCCGTAGCGTGGACAACGGCGAAGCCTTGTCCACAGAGATCTGCGTCACACGCCAGTGGAAAACGCTACACCTGTGAACACCCAAGCCTCAGGCTTGTGCTCCGTCCCCGTCAGTGAGGCCGAGTTCCGGTGTCGTGGCGGGGGTTGCGAGGCAGGACGCCGAGCAAGGCGCGAGGGGCAGGAAGCCCCTTCGTGCCGTGCCCCTGCCACGACGCCGGGACGAGAGTACCCGGAGCGTAGCGGAGGGCCGAAACGTTGGGGTGCGCTTTCTTTTGCTTACTTTTCTTTGCGCAAACAAAGAAAAGTGAGTCGCCCGGGTGGGCGAAACAAGAGGTACCGGCAGAGCGCGATAAGTAGCTAAGGCACCGTAATACTCAAGGCGCAGAATTAAGCGCCCCGCACCTTTGGGCTTCGCTCCCGCTCAACCCAACCTACGGAACGGTCAGGGCCCACGTCGGCATGGGCCCGAAACGCCCTCAGCGCGTATTCACCACCGGGCTGGCCAACCGCTCCAGCAGCGTCGCCTGCACACTGCGGGCGTTCTGGTTGCCGGTCGGCGATTGCCGGATGTAGCTGCCGTTTTCCTGCAGTACCCAGGCCTGGGTGTTGTCGGTGAGATAGCCTTCCAGCTCCTTCTTGACCCGGGTGATGAGTTTCTTGCCTTCCACCGGGAAGCAGGTCTCGACGCGCATGTCGAGGTTGCGCTCCATCCAGTCGGCGCTGGAGAGATAGAGCTTCTCGTCACCACCGTTGAGGAAGTAGTAGATCCGGCTGTGCTCCAGGAAGCGGCCGATGATGGAGCGCACCTGGATGTTGTGGGACACGCCCGGTACACCGGGACGCAGGCAGCACATGCCGCGCACCACCAGGTCGATCTTCACCCCGGCCTGGCTGGCCTTGTAGAGGGCACGGATGACCTTGGCATCGGTGAGACCGTTGACCTTGGCCATGATCTGCGCCGGCCGTCCTTCGCTGGCCGCCACCGCTTCGCGGTTGATCATCTCCAGCAGGTTCTTCTTCAGGGTGAAGGGCGCGTGCAACAGCTTCTTCATGCGCAGGGTCTTGCCCATGCCGATCAGCTGGTTGAACAGCTTGTGCACGTCCTCGGTGAGGGCCACGTCGGCGGTCAGCAGGCTGTAGTCGGTGTACAGCTTGGCGTTGCCGGCGTGGTAGTTGCCGGTGCCCAGGTGGGCATAGCGGCGCAGCTCGCCGTTCTCGCGGCGCAGGATCAGCATCATCTTGGCGTGGGTCTTGAAGCCCACCACGCCATAGATGACCACGGCGCCGGCCTGTTGCAGGCGGCTGGCCAGCTGCAGGTTGGACTCCTCGTCGAAGCGCGCGCGCAATTCGATCACCGCGGTCACCTCCTTGCCGCTGCGCGCCGCGTCCACCAGGGCGTCGACGATCTCGGAGTTGGCGCCGCTGCGGTAGAGCGTCTGCTTGATCGCCAGGACATTGGGGTCCTTGGCGGCCTGGCGCATCAGGTCGACCACCGGGGTGAAGGACTCGAAGGGGTGCAGCAGCAGCACATCGAGCTTGCCCAGCACGTTGAAGAGGTTGTCCTTCTTCTGCAGCAACTTGGGAATGGTCGGCGTGAAGGGAGCGCTCTGCAATTCCGGATGGCTATCCAGCCCGGTGATGGAGAACAACCGGGTCAGGTTGACCGGACCGTTGACCTTGTACAACTCGCTCTCGCCCAGATTGAACTGCTTGAGCAGGTAGTCGGTGAGGTGTTTCGGGCAGATGTCCACCACCTCGACCCGTACCGCATCACCGTAGCGACGGGAGAACAGCTCGCCGCGCAGGGCACGCGCCAGGTCTTCGACATCCTCGGTGTCCACCGAGAGATCGGCGTTGCGGGTCAGGCGGAACTGGAAGCAGCCCTTGACCTTCATGCCGGGGAAGAGATCGTCGGCGTGGGCGTGGATCATCGAGGACAGGAAGACGTAGTTGTCTCCAGGTCCCGCGACCTCCTCCGGCACCCGGATGATCCGCGGCAGCAGGCGTGGCGCCGGGATGATGGCCAGACCCGAGTCACGACCAAAGGCGTCCATGCCCTCCAGCTCGACGATGAAGTTGAGGCTCTTGTTCACCAGCAGCGGGAAGGGATGGGTCGGGTCCAGGCCGATGGGGGTGATGATGGGCGCGATCTCGTCGCGGAAGAACTTGCGCACCCAGGCCTTGATCTTGACGTCCCAGTAACGACGGCGGATGAAGCGAATCCGCTGCTCGGCCAGCGCCGGCAAGAGGACATCGTTGAGAATGCCGTACTGCCGGTCCACCTGGCCGTGGACGATGTCGCTGATGCGCGCCAGCGCCTGGTGCGGCAGCAGGCCATCGGCCCCGGCCTGCTCGCGGGCGAAGGCGATCTGCTTCTTCAAGCCCGCCACGCGGATCTCGAAGAACTCGTCCAGGTTGCTGGAAAAGATCAGCAGGAACTTGAGGCGCTCGAGTAGCGGATAGGATTCGTCGAGAGCCTGCTCCAGCACGCGGATGTTGAACTGCAGCTGCGACAGCTCGCGATGGATGTAGAGGCTGCTGTCGTCCACGTTGGCCGCCGGCACGCTGGGCGCGGCCGGCACCTCGAGCACGGGCGCGGACGGCTGCGCCTCGACATCTGTCGCGATCGCCTCCTCCGGCGTCTCCAGAGACTCGGCGGTGACGGGCTGTTGCAGATCGGTTTCGACGAAACCCTGGCTACTCATTGAAGCTCCTTAGGAACGCGAAGGCCCCTGGCGAAGTTGTTGGGCGGCGCGTTTGGCGAAATAGGTGAGGATGCCGTTGGCCCCGGCACGCTTGAAGGCCAGGAGCGATTCGAGGATCACGGCGTCGGCCAGCCAGCCATTCTGGATCGCGGCCATGTGCATGGCGTACTCGCCGCTCACCTGGTACACGAAGGTCGGCACGCGGAATTCCTCGCGGACCCGGCGGACGATGTCCAGGTAGGGCATGCCCGGCTTGACCATCACCGAGTCGGCACCCTCGGCCAGGTCGCCGGCGATCTCGTGCAGGGCCTCGTCGCTGTTGCCCGGATCCATCTGGTAGGTGGCCTTGTTGCCCTTGCCCAGATTGGCGGCCGAGCCGACGGCGTCGCGGAACGGCCCATAGTAGGCGCTGGCGTACTTGGCCGAGTAGGCCATGATCTGCACGTTGTGATAACCGGCGTCTTCCAGGGCGGCGCGGATGGCGCCGATGCGACCGTCCATCATGTCCGACGGGGCGATCACCTGGGCCCCGGCAGCGGCATGGGACAGCGCCTGCTTGACCAGCACCTCGACCGAGATGTCGTTGAGCACGTAGCCGCGCTCGTCGAGGATGCCGTCCTGACCGTGGGTGGTGAAGGGATCCAGGGCCACGTCGGTGATCACCCCCAGTTCCGGGAAATGCTCGCGCAGGGCGCGGGTGGCGCGCTGGGCGATACCGTCGGGGTTGTAGGCCTCGGCGCCGTCCAGCGACTTGCGCTCGGTGGGCGTGACCGGGAACAGCGCGACCGCGGGAATCCCCAGCGCCACCAGTTCGGCGGCCTCTTCCAGCAGCAGGTCGATGGACAGCCGCTCCACGCCGGGCATCGAGGGAATGGCCTCGCGACGGCCTTCGCCATCGAGCACGAAGACCGGCAGGATCAGGTCATCCACCGTCAGCACATGCTCGCGCATCAGGCGACGGGAAAACTCGTCGCGGCGCTGACGGCGCATGCGAGTGGCAGGGTAGCTACGGTTGATGGGGGTAAAGCTCACGATCGACTCCCAGACCCGGATCACGGGTCAGTGTGATGGGTTATAGGCCACAATCATGACCGATTGGTAACAGCAGATGACAATATGGTGTGCCTATAGGTCCTATCCAAGGCAGACGCCGGCTGGACCCGGCGTGACACAGGGTCGCAGCGAAATCCCTGCCTGACCGCCTGGCACCCGGCGGACGGAAGTCCGTCACACTTTCTTTCCAGACGCCAACCGGGGTAGGCTGCGCCATCTTTATTCACCTCGTGTAGCGCCGAATGCTCCAACAATTCCTCCACGATTTCGGCTATTTCGCCCTTTTTCTCGGCACCTTCTTCGAGGGCGAAACCATTCTGGTACTGGCCGGTTTCCTGGCCTTCCGCGACTACATGAACATCCAGACCGTCATCCTGGTCGCCTTCTGCGGCAGCTATGCCGGCGATCAGCTCTGGTACTTCCTCGGCCGGCGCCACGGGCGCAAGCTGCTGGCACGCAAGCCCAAGTGGGAAGCCGCAGGCGAGAAGGCGCTGGCGCACATCCGGCGCCACCCGGATCTCTGGGTGCTGAGCTTTCGCTTCGTCTATGGCCTGCGCACGGTGATGCCGGTGGCGATCGGCCTGTCGGGCTATCCGCCGGCGCGCTATCTGATCCTCAACGGCATCGGCGCCATCGTCTGGGCCACGGTGCTGGGCTATGCCGCCTATCACTTCGGCGCCGTCCTCGAAGGGGTGCTGGGCAATCTCAAGCGGTACGAACTGATGGTGCTGGGCGGTCTGGTGGTGATCGGCCTGCTGCTCTGGCTATGGCGCCGCAGCCGCACGCCCAAGGCCTGATGGCCGGACAGCCCGTGACCCGCTACGTCCATCGAACGGATTAAAGGCTCGGTTGCCGCTGCCGATGCCCTGAGCATCAACCTCTCCCGACATCTCCATGCAAGCTGGCGATTGAGCATGCTGAACTTCTCCACCTTGCTTCCCCCCGGCCATCAGATCCTGGCCGCCAACGAGTACGAAAGCCTACTCGTGGTCCTGGCGTACCTGATCGCCAGCGCCGCCGGCTACACCGCCCTGGCCATGGCCGACTGGGTGACCAACAGTCGCTCCCGCCGCGGCAGCGAGCTGGCCAAGCTGATCGGCGCCGTCGCCCTGGGTGGGGGCATCTGGTCGATGCACTTCCTGGCCATGCTGTCGTTCAAGATCGGTATCCATGTGCACTACGCGCCCCTGCAGACCCTGGCCTCGCTGCTGATCGCCGTCGCCGTGTCCTACACGGTCATGCACCTGATCGGGCGCGAGTCCCTGACCGCACCGCAATACCTGCTCGCGGCCCTGGCCGCCGGCCTGGGCATCGCGACCATGCACTACACCGGCATGCTGGCGATGCAATCGGTCGCCATGCAGCTCTATGATCCGCTGCTGGTGGTGATCTCCGTGGTGATCGCCAGCCTCGCGTCCCTGGGTGCCCTGCTGCTGGCCTTCCGCCTGCGCGGCAGGACCGGCCTCAGGACCCTCTGGCTGCGCCTGCTGGGCAGCCTGGTCCTGGGTTTCGCCATTGTCTCCATGCACTTCACCGGTATGGCCGCCCTCACCCTCGCGGTGCCCATCGGCTTCGAACCCGACGGCCTGGCAGAAGTGAATCAGCACCTGGAGCTGGGCATGGGCATCGCCCTCGGCACCCTGTTCATCATCATGGTCGGCCTGCTCGCCGCCTGGGCCGGCGAACGCTTCAATGCCCAGCGTCTGCGGCTGGAGCGGGTCTCGACCACCCTCGATCAGATCACCCTGCACGATCCCCTCACCCACCTGCTCAACGGCGGCAGTTTCATCCAGACCGTCGACCGCGCCATCGGCCAGGCGCGCACCGGAGAGCAGTTCGCCCTGCTGATACTGGACATCGATCATTTCAAGCGGATCAACGACAGCCTCGGCCATGCCCTCGGCGATGAACTGCTGATCCAGATGGCGCAGCGGATCCGCGCGGTACTCGACAACGACCTGCCGCTGGCCCGCTATGCCGGCGACGAATTCAGCCTGCTGCTGCCGCTCGGCCAGCGCGGCGACAGCCAGCCTCTGGCCATGCGCCTGCTGGAGCAGTTGCGCCCGCCCTTCGAGCTGGCCGGACAGCGCATCGCCATGACCTTCAGCCTGGGCATCGCCCATTACCCCCAGGACGGCGCCAACGCCGGCCAGTTGCTGCGCAGTGCGGGCCTTGCGGTCGGCCACTGCAAGCGCAGCGGACGCAATCGCAGCCAGAGATTCACCACCGATCTCCAGCGCGACGCCGACGACCTGCTCAGCCTGGAGATGGACCTGCGCCATGCCCTGGCCCAGGGCGGCCTGCACGTCGCCTATCAGCCCATCGTCGATCCGGGCGGTGCTGCGGTGGCTCTGGAAGCCCTGGTGCGCTGGCAGCATCCGGTCCTGGGCCCGCTGAGCCCCGAACGCTTCGTCCGCGTCGCCGAGGAAACCGGACTGATCGCCGAACTGGATGGCTGGGTCATGCGCCAGGCCTGCGCCGATCTCGCCCAGCTGCACCGTGAGGGTCATGCGGAGCTGCGCGTTTCGGTGAATTGCTCGGCATTGAATCTGAGCGATCGCCTGCTGCCCCAGGCCATCGCCCGGGCCTTGCAGGCCGAGGATCTGCCGGCGTCGGCGCTGATCCTCGAGGTGACCGAGAACGCCCTGATGCACAGCCTCAACGTGGCCGTCGAGGTGCTCGGCGAGATCCGTACCCTGGGCGTGCGGGTGTCCATCGACGACTTCGGCAGCGGCTATTCATCGCTGGCCTATCTGAGCCGGCTGCCGGTGGATTCGCTCAAGGTCGATCGCGCCTTCGTCCGCACCATTCCCAAGCAGAGCAACGACATGGCCATCGCCGCAGCGATCATCGCCATGGCGCACAAGCTGGGCCTCAATGTGGTCGCCGAAGGGGTGGAAACCAGCGAACAACGCCAGTTCCTGCAGGCCAACGGCTGCAACTTCATGCAGGGCTATCTGTTCGGTCGGCCCATGCCGTTGCCGCAATTGCGCACCTGGTTGCAGCAACCCGCCCTCGCGGCCGTACCGGCCTAGGCGCGGCTCCGCGCCTAGCCAGCGGCGCTGCGCTGGAGGCGGGTGAGCAGCCGATCCAGGGCATTGGCGAAAGCCTGGCGATCACGTTCGCCGTAGCCGGCCTGGCCGCCGCCCATCTGGCCCTGGTCACGCAGATCGGTCATCAGATTGCGCATGGCCAGGCGCTGGCCCATGTTGCGCTCGTCGAATTCCTGGCCACGCGGATCGAGGGCGACCACGCCCTTCTTCACCAGCCGGTCGGCCAGGGGAATGTCGCTGCAGATCACCAGGTCACCGGGCTGCGCCTGCTCGACCAGATGGTCGTCGGCGGCGTCGGGGCCACTGGGCACCACCACCAGGCGCACACAGGCGAAGGGCGGCTTGATCTGCGGCTGGCCAGCCACCAGCACCACCTCCAGCTTGCGCTTGAGGGCGAATTTGCAGACCAGCTCCTTGGCGGCGCGCGGACAGGCATCGGCATCGATCCACAGGATCACGGGGGATTTCTCCGGCAAAAGCCCAGGATACCGCGCCGCGGCGGCGCACCCCAGCGCGGCGGCGCGGTCCGACAGGGATAGCGAGCTGACTGGAGTCCCCCATGACCTTCTGGCAACGCCTGGAGCAACCCGCCCAAGTCCTGGTGTATGGCGCCACCGGCGGCCTCGGTCTGGCCCTGAGCGAACGGCTGCTGGCCCGCGACGACGTCGCGCGGGTCTGGGCTTGCGCCCGTCAGGCCGAAGGGCATGCCGGTCTGGCCGCGCTGGAGCGCCGCCATGGCCCGCGGCTGCGCCGCCTCGATGTCGATCCGCTGGCCGAGCCCGAGCTGGCGGCGCGCCTGACTGACGAGACGCCCCGCCTGGATCTGCTGCTGTGCGCCTCGGGCCTGTTGCAGGGCGCGCGGGCGCGCGCCGAGAAGAGTCTGGCGCAGGTGGACCAGGCCGGACTGCTGGAAAGCTATCTGGCCAATGCCGTGCTGCCGCTGCTGCTGATCCGCCAGCTGACGCCGCTGCTCAAGGGCCAGCACCCCTGCCAGATCGCCGCGCTCTCGGCGCGGGTCGGCTCCATCGGCGACAACCGGCTGGGCGGCTGGTACGGCTATCGGATGGCCAAGGCCGCGCTGAACCAGGGCTTGCGCTGCGCCAGCATCGAACTCGCCCGGCTCAATCCGCAGAGTTGCGTGCTGGCCCTGCACCCTGGCACCACCGACACGGCACTGTCCCGGCCCTTCCAGGCCCGGGTACCGGCCGACAGGCTGTTCACCCCAACCTATGCGGCAGACCGTCTGCTGGAGGTACTGGCCGCACGGACGCCGGCCGAGACCGGCAGCTTCTGGGACTGGCAGGGCCAGTCGGTGGTCTGGTAGCGCCCGGCTTCAGACCGCGGCGCGGCGCACCGTGGACAGCAGCGCGGCCGCGGCGAGAAACAGGCTGGCGAACACCCGGTTGGTGATGCGCTGCTGCCGAGGCGTGCGCAGCAGGGTCAGCACCCGGGCAGCCAGACCGGTGTAGCCGGCCATCACGATCAGGTCGACGGTGACCATGGTCACCCCGATAAGCAGATACTGCGCAGCCAGGGGCGCGTGGGGATCGACGAATTGCGGCAACACCGCGAGCAGGAAGATCAGCGCCTTGGGATTGCTCACGTTGACCAGGAAGCCGCGCATGACCAGGGCACCGATCCGCGGCGGCAGACGTTCGCCGACCAGCTGCTCGCCCAGGTCCAGCGGCGCAGCGCGCCACTGGCGGATGGCCAGGTAGGCGAGATAGGCCACGCCGAACCACTTGATCAGGGTAAAGGCCAGCTGCGAGGTCGCCAGCAAGGCGCCGACGCCCACGGCGACCACGGCGATCTGCAGCGCCAGGCCCAGCTGCAGGCCCAGCGCCGTCCAGTAGCCACGCCGGAAACCGTGGTTGACGCCTGCGCTCATGGAGGCGACGGCACCCGCCCCCGGCGAGAGGCTGATCATCCAGCAGGCAATGAAGAAACCGGTCCAGACCTGCAGACTCATGAATTCACCTGTCGAGATGGAAATCGAAGGAGCCGTCGGCATCGCGCCAGCGGCGGACCGACTTCTGGAAGAACTGGGTATTGGGGATCTGCACCAGGGTGGCTTCCTGGTTGTCGTCCAGTTCCTGCAGGGTCACGAAGAGCATGTTGATGGCCACCACCCGACCCTTGATGCCCGGCTTGTCCGAGGCGTCCAGCACCTCGATGCGATCACCCAGGCGAAAGGGGCCGACGGTAAAGATCAGGACCGCGCAGAACAGGTTGGAAAGCACGCTCCAGATGGCAAAGAAGGCCACCGCGGCCACCGCGACGAAACCGGAAATGGCCGTCCAGAGCACCGCTGCGGAGACGCCGAAGCGCTCCAGCGCCATGAGGATGGCACTGCCCATGATCAGCCAGCGCAGGACGCCGCGCAGTCCGAGGACGATCTGCGGCGGCAGCGGATAGCGTTCGCCCAGGCCGGTGACGGCGCGGGCCACGATACGCTGCAGCACGTAGCCGAGCAGCAGCACCAGGGCCACCTGACCGGCCACCAGCAGGTAGTCGCCCCAACCCGGCAGCCAGGTGTACAGCCACTGCGTCATCAGGCCCCCTCGAGTTCGGCTTGCAGACCTTCCAGCCGCTCCAGGGCCTCCAGCCACTGTTCTTCCAGCTCGGCTTCGCGGGTCTTGGCAGTGGCCTGATCGGCCAGCGCCTGGCGCAGCTCCTCCTTGCGGGAAGCGTCGTAGAGTCCGCTGTCACCCAGGCGGGCCTCCAGGGTGGCGAGCCTTTCCTGCAGCTTGCCCAGCTCGGCTTCCAGCTTGTCGGCGGCCTTTTTCAGCGGCGCCAGCTGCTGGCGCAGGGCGGCGGCGGCCTGGCGCTGGGCCTTGCGATCGGTCTTGTCGACCGCCGCGTCGCCGTCCGACATGGGCTCCTGCCGGGCGCGGAAATCCACCAGCCAGCGACTGTAGTCGTCCAGGTCGCCGTCGAAGGCCTGCACCTTGCCATCGGCCACCAGCAGGAATTCGTCAGTGGTGCTCTTGAGCAGATGACGGTCGTGGGAGACCACCAGCACCGCCCCGGCGAACTCCTGCAGCGCCAGGGTCAGCGCCAGGCGCATGTCCAGGTCCAGGTGGTTGGTGGGTTCGTCCAGCAGCAGCAGGTTGGGCTTCTGCCAGGCGATCAGCGCCAGGGCCAGCCGGGCCTTCTCGCCACCAGAGAAGTTCAGCACCACCTCGTCGCAGCGCGGACCGCGGAAGTCGAAGCCGCCGAGGAAGTCACGCAGACTCTGCTCGCGCTCGCCGGGGGCGATGCGCTGCAGGTGCAGCAGCGGACTGGCCTGGGCGTCCAGGGAGTCGAGCTGGTGCTGGGCGAAGTAGCCGATGGCCAGGTTCTCGCCGCGCTGCAGGCGGCCGCCAAGGGGTTCCAGCTCGGCGGCCAGGGTCTTGATCAGGGTCGACTTGCCGGCGCCGTTGGGGCCGAGCAGACCGATGCGCGCACCCGGCGTCAGCTGCAGCTTGACCGGATGCAGGACGGTGGTCTCGCCATAGCCGAGCCGGCCTTCGGCCAGGTCGAGCAGCGGGCTGGACAGCTTGTCCGCCTCGCGGAAGACGAATTCGAAGGGCGAGTCGACATGGGCCGGCGCCAGCTCTTCCAGGCGTTCCAGGGCCTTGATCCGGCTCTGTGCCTGGCGCGCCTTGGTGGCCTGCGCCTTGAAGCGGGCGATGTACTTCTCCATGTGGGCGCGCTGGGTCTGCTGCTTGTCGTAGGCCTGCTGCTGCTGCGCCAGGCGTTCGGCGCGGGTACGCTCGAAGCTGGAATAGCCGCCGCGATAGAGCACCAGCTTCTGCTGATCCAGGTGCACCACATGATCGACCACGGCGTCGAGGAAGTCACGGTCGTGGGAGATCAGGATCAGGGTGCCGGGATAGCTCTTGAGCCAGTCTTCCAGCCAGAGGATGGCATCCAGATCCAGGTGGTTGGTGGGTTCGTCGAGCAGCAGCAGGTCCGAAGGGCACATCAACGCCTGGGCCAGGTTCAGGCGCATCCGCCAGCCACCGGAGAAATCACCGACCTGGCGTTCCATCTGCGCGGCGGTGAAGCCCAGACCGGCCAGCAGCTTGCGCGCCCGGGCGTCGGCGGTATAGCCGTCGGCCGCCTCGAAGTCGGCGTGCAGCCGGCCCAGGGCGTTGCCGTCCTGGGCCGCTTCGGCCGCCGCCAGTTCGCGCTGGACGCGGCGCAGGTCGATGTCGCCATCCAGCACATAGTCCACCGCCAGCCGCTCCAGGGTATCCACCTCCTGGCGCATGTGGGCGATGCGCCAGGCCGCCGGGATGTGGCAGTCGCCGGCGTCGGCACCGAGCTGGCCGCGCAGGAGGGCGAAGAGACTGGATTTACCGGCACCATTGGCACCGATCAGACCGGCTTTCTGGCCGGGATGCAGGGTCAGCTCAGCGCTTTCGAGCAGGCGCTGGGGACCACGCTGTAGAGTAAGGTTCTGTAGTCGGATCATGGCGGCGGAGTGTAGCAGCTCCACCACCCACGAACGGGGAGGCGGACATGCAAGAGGACCTGTGGGAATTCGCGTTGGCAGTATACGCCCGGCCCGGCGTGGAAGGCGCCTGTTTGCGTCTGCAGGAGGCTGGCGCCGATGTCTGCCTGGTGCTGACGGCGCTCTGGCTGGATCGGCGCGCCTGCGCCCTAGACAGCGAAGGACTGGCGCGGCTGCAGCGTGCCGCGCAGCACTGGCAGGACACGGTGGTGCGTCCGCTGCGCCAGCTACGGCAGGCCTGGAAGGCCGCATCCGGCGCGGACGAAAGCCTGGCGGCATTGCGCGAGCAGCTCAAGGGACTGGAATTGGCGGCGGAACGTGAACAGCTCGCTCGCCTGGCGCGCCTGGCCGCGCACTGGCCGTGTCGCGCTGCTCAGGACTCGGAGACCTGGCTGCACGCGCTGACACCGCGCGAGGCAGCCGCAGCGGACCTCGACCTGCTGGCCGAGGCGGCGCGGATGATCCGGGTCTAGACCGAAGCCAGACGCGGTTGCTGGTGCGAGGTGTGCAGCACCTCGATGAGGCAGTCTTCCAGCTCGAAGCGCTCGCGCAGGGTTTCGCCCAGCAGCTTGAGTTCGATGGTCAGCAGACCCGGGTCCCGGTAGGCGCCGCGCTCGAATCTGTCGTTGAAGTTCAGGGCGGCGTCGGTCAGGGCCTGCAGACGCGGATAGACGCTGTCGGCGAACTCGATGGCGCGCTCGTCCTGGAATTCCCGGGCTTCGGCCACCAGCTGCTCGTAGATCTCGAAATGCGCAGTGGACATGTAGTCGACCAGCATGTCGCAGAGTCGCTCCAGTTCACTGACCTCGCGCACCGGTCCCAGCAGGGGCTCCATGTCCAGGGTTTCGTAAGCGGTCACCAGCTCGCGGCGGGCAATCAGCCAGCGGTCGATCAGCTGGTGGACCCCACCCCAGCGTTCCTGGGCATTGCGGCAGGTTTCTAGCATGACGGCAGCTCTCTATACGGGCGAGACGGTCCGGGCGCGGGCGCCCGGGTGTTATCAGGAACTATACCGACATCGCCTCGCCAGGCGAGTGCCGTTGCTCGGAGAAAGCTCAGCGACGGCGGAACACCTTGACCAGGCTCAGGGCCATGAGCAGCACGAAGGCCAGCAGGCTCCATTCCGGGATGCTCAGACCGAACAGCGTCCAGTTGACCTCGGCGCAGTCGGCGGTGCCGTGCAGGACCAGGCGGATGATCTCCTGGAAGGGCAGCGCCTGCATCATGTAGTCCAGGCTCGGCAGGCAGGCCGCCAGCTCTTCCGCCGGGACCGTCTGCAGATAGACCTGGCGGCCGGCGGTGGCGGCACCAGCGGCGGCCAGCAGCAGCAGGACCACGCCATAGATGCGCCGCCCGCGCTTGCCCGGTGCCTGGATGCCGGCGATCAGCGCCACCACCCCGACCAGGATGAAGAAGATCCGTTGCATGACGCACAGCGGGCACGGTTCGAGGCCGACCACGTGTTCGAGATAGAGACCGACGCCCATGAGCACCGCGCAGGTGGCGGCCATGAACAGGAAGATGAAGCGGGGACTAGTCACGGACGCGCCGTCTCCAACAGGGAATTGGGACGTTACGGTAGTGAAAGCCCGGGCACCTTTCAAGGACCCGGGTAGAGGAGGCGTGCCGTCAGACCCTGGGCGTCGGCAGCGAAGTGGTGTCGGACTCGCGCCATTGGCTCTGCAGGAGCTGCTGGCTGCGGTTCACATCGCCCAGCTGGATGGCCACTCGGGCCAGTTCGCCGGCGGTGACCGCGGACGGCCGCTGCGCCAGGCTGCGCTCCAGGTATTCGCGCGCCTTGCCCCACAGCTGGTTGTTCATGCACAGCCGTCCCAGGGCCAGCAGCAGCACCGCATCCTGGGGTCGGTCCTTGAGCCAGCCCTCGGCGTGGTGCAGCGGGCGACTGGCGTCGCGCGGACGCAGCTGGCCATAGAGCTCGACCAGACGCTCGTCCCACTGGCGATTGAGGGTGATGTGCAGCACCTCTTCGGCCAGATCGTCGCGGCCGATGGCGCGCAGCTGACGGGCATAGGCCAGCACCACCGAGGCGTCGCCCTTGAGCGCCGTGGGCACCTGCTGCCACTGGGCGTCCACCGCCGATTCCGCGCCCTGGGCGGGCACCTCGTCGAGGGTGGCGATCCAGACCTTGCGCTCCAGGTCATCCTGCTCCTGGGGTCGCAGTACCTGCTGCTTGCGCAATTGCGGCAGCAGGGCGATCAGCGCCGGCCAGTCGCGCAGGGTCACCTGCAGCCGCTGCAGTTGCAGCAACACCTCGCCATTCTTCGGATATTTGGCCTGCAACGGCGCCAGGCTGTCGCGGGCCTCCAGGTACTGACCACGGTCGATCTGCAGCCGGGCCTGTTGCAGGCCGATGGCCAGCTCGGCCTGGGGCTCGCGCTCACGGGCCTGGCGCAGCAGGCGGTCGCGTTCTTCCAGGTCACCCAGTTCATTGGCGGCGCGGGCAGCGCCCAGCAGCACGAACAGCGGCTGGTCGGCGTGCTCGGCGGCGCCTTTCAGGTGCTTGAGGGCACCGCTCCAGTTGCCTTCGGCCAGCTCCAGCTGACCCTTGTGGCGAGCCTGCTCCAGGCGGCGCTGGCGATTGTGCCGCGACCAGGGATTGAGCACCTTGCCGGTCAGACCCAGGGCGCCCAGCACCAGCTTGAGGATGTAGAGCGCCAGCCAGGCGGCCACCAGCATGGCCAGGAAGGCCCAGAGACTCGATTCGTAGCGGAAGTTGCTGTAGGACAGCAGCACGTAGCCCGGCTCCTTGGCCAGCACCACGGCGACGCCCAGGCCGACGAGCAGGACGAACAGGAACAGCAGGTACAGGCGCTTCATGGGCGATTCTCCTGAGCCGCGCCGGCGGCGGCATTGTTCGGCTGGATTTGCTGACGCTGGGCGATGTAGGCCTGCAGCGCGGTCAGGGCCGGCGTCAGGTCAGGTGCCTCGAAGGTGACCGGACGCTCGGCCAGCTCCTGCAGGCGCAGCTTGACCGCACGGCTGTCGGGATTCTGGTTGTTGAAATGAGCGGCGAGGACGTCTTCGGCCTGCTCGATGGAGAGCCGATAGACCTCCTGATTGCCGTTGAGCACGGCCCACTGCGCCTGCTCCAGCGCCAGGCTCATGGCCAGGCGCACCTGGGCGAGGGATTCCTCGGCCAGCAGCGGACGAATCGGCTGATCGGCGGAGAAGTCGATGCGGAAGTAACTGGAGATGCGCTGGCGGAAATCCTGCCACCACTGCTGCAGCGCATTGCTCGGCGGAACCGCGGCCTTTTCCACGCCGGGCTGGTCGGCCACCGTGGTGGAAAAGCGCGGCGGCAGGGGCTCCAGGCTCTGCACCTGATTGCGCAGCGAAGCCAGCTGGACGAACTGCCCGGTACGATCCAGATCGGGCAACTGACGCAGGGTCTGCTGGGCATTGGCCACCTGCTGACGCGCGTTGAAGGCGGCCGGATCGTTTTGCGCCTTGAGGATGTCATCGACGCCCTGCAGCAGATTCTGGGCGCTGGGCACATCCTGCAACGCGGTCATGCGCAGAGTGGCCATGCGCAGCAGGTGCTCGGCCTCCGTCAGGCGCCAGGCCTGGCGACTCTGGCCGACCACCTCCTTGAACTGCTCGGCGAGGTGCTGCTGGTCCCCCTGCAGCTCGGCCAGCTGACGGCGGCGCTCTTCCAGCTCGTTGGCCGAGGGCAGGCGGCCTAGATCGGCACTCAACGCCTGGTTGCGATTTTCCAGCTGGCGCAGCTGGCTGCGCAGATCCTCGGCCTGGGCGGCCTGGCTCTGCTCGGTCTGGCGCACCTGCTGCAGTTGCCAGACGCTCCAGCCACCGACACCCAGGCCACCGGCGGCTACCAGCAGGGCCAGCAGCGCGAGGCCGGACGCCTTGCCCGAGCCCTTGCGGCGCACGCCTGCCGGTGGCGGTGATGGCGGCGGCGAGGCGGGAGTCACGACTGGATCGGGAGAGACGTCGTCGGCGCGGGGGGCTTGAGTTTCGCTCACGGGAATTCCTTGTAGGGTCAATCCGGATGGTGATGGGCAAGCGCGGCGATCAAGGCGCTGGCGCTGGCGCCCTGGCACTCGATGATACGATCGCAGCCGCTGGCGCGAGCCAGTTCGGCCACACGGGCGCTGGGTACCAGCAGGGGATAACGGCGCACCGCGGGCCAATCCGCACCCGCACAGGCCTGCAGATGCGCGAAACCCTGCCCACTGCTGACCATGATGGCATTCAGGCGTTCCGCTGCCAGGGTCTCTAGGACCTGCCCTGCAGGGTACTCCGGGCACTGGCGGCGATAGAGTTCGAGCACCTCGACGCGGGCGCCGCGGGCGGTGAGGATTTCGACCAGCAGGTCGCGGCCGCCCTCGCCGCGCAGCAGCAGGACCTGGGGCTCCGGACGCTGCAGGGCTGCGGCCAGGGCCGGCAGCGCCAGCAGGCCTTCACTGTCTTCGCGCTGGGGATGGTGCACCTGAAGTCCGTAGTCTTCGAGCACCGCTGCGGTGGCCACGCCCACGGCGAACCACGCCTGTAGCGGTGGTTGCGGCCAGTAGCGGTCGAGGGCGGCGAGGCCCAGGCGGGCTGCCGGTTTGCTCACCACCAGTACCGCGGCATAGCGATCGAGATCGAGCCAGAGCGAGCGCTGTGCGGGCGTTTCCGCCAGCGGCTGCAAGTCCAGCAACGGCAGGCTGGCAGTGGCGATGCCCGCCTGATCCAGGGCCGCGGCCAGCGGTGGATTCTCTTCCGCCGGCCGGGTCAGCAGCAGCCGCCAGCCGCTCATGATGCGCCGCTGGTCCCGTAGACGGCGTCGAGGATGTCCTGGGCGCCCTGGGCGAGCAGGTCCTCGGCCACCGCCACGCCAAGGGTGGCGGGATCGTTCAGCGGGCCGCGGGCCTCGGCGCGCAGCAGCAGGCCGCCATCGGGCTGGCCGACCAGGCCGCGCAGCCAGAGCAACTCGCCCTGCTGCACGGCATAGCAGGCGATGGGCACCTGGCAGCCGCCATTGAGACGGCGATTCAGAGCGCGCTCGGCAGCCACCCGGCGTTCGGTGTCGAAATGGTGCAGGGATTCGAGCAGCCCATGGACCTCGGCATCGTCGGTCCGGCATTCGATGCCCACGGCGCCCTGGCCACCCGCCGGCAGGCTGTCTTCGACGGTCAGGTATTCACGAATGCGTGCGGCGAAACCCAGGCGGATCAGTCCGGCGGCGGCCAGGATGATGGCGTCGTAGTCGTCGGCATCGAGCTTGGCCAGGCGGGTGTTGACGTTGCCGCGCAGGAAGCGGATCTCCAGATCCGGGCGCAGGGCCAGCAACTGGGCCTGGCGTCTCAGGCTGGACGTCCCCACCACACTGCCCAGGGGCAACTCGGCAAGACCGCTGTAGCGGTTGGCGACGAAGGCGTCACGGGGGTCTTCCCGCTCGCAGATGGCGTACAGGCCAAGACCTGCGGGAAACTCCATGGGGACATCCTTCATGGAGTGCACGGCGATGTCGGCGCTGCCGTCGAGCAGGGCGTTTTCCAATTCCTTGACGAACAGGCCCTTGCCACCGATCTTGGCCAGCGGCGCGTCGAGCAGCTTGTCACCGCGACTGATCATCGGCAGCAGGCTCACCCGCAACCCCGGATGCGCCGCTTCGAGGCGATCCTTGACAAAGTTGGCTTGCCAGAGCGCCAGGGCACTCTGGCGCGTGGCGATTCGGATTTCGCGGAGCATGGACATTACCGGCATGTCAGATTGCCGGCCATGATAGCAGGTCGACCGGCGCCCCTACCCCGCCAAGCGCCGGTCGTCGGCCCGGAAGCGCCGTCAGATGCTGTGCATCAGGCGACGTACACCGGCCACATGGCGGCGGCTGACGGTGAGGGCGTCGCCGTTCATGCCCTTGAGGAACAGCTGGAAGTGACCCAGGGGCGTCCGCTGCAACCGCTCGATGCGCTCGCGGGAAACCAGCGCATTACGGTGGATGCGCACGAAGCGCTCGCCGAATTCGTCTTCCAGCGCCTTGAGCGGCTCGTCGAGCAGCACCTCGCCACCGGAATGCCTGAGCGTCACGTACTTGTGATCGGCGATGAAGTAGACCACGTCGTCCAGCGGAATCAGCTCGATACCCTTGCGGGTCCGCGCGCTGATATGGCTGCGCGGACCCGGGCCACCACTGGCCGGCGGCTTGGTCAGGGCAGCGAGCTGCATCCGGTTGGGACGCTGGGCCTTGTTCAGGGCAGCGGCCAGGTCTTCCTGTCGCACCGGCTTGACCAGATAGCCCACGGCGCTGACCTGAAAGGCGTCGAGCGCGTATTCGTCATGGGCGGTCACGAAGATCACCGCGGGCGGCGATTCGCGCTCGCAGAGTCGTGCGGCCACCTGCAAACCGTCCAGACCCGGCATGCGGATGTCGAGCAGGACGATATCGGGCTTGAGGTTTTCGACCAAAGCGAGGGCTTCCTCACCGTTGGTGGCTGTTGGCTCCAGGGCGGTATAACCGTCCAGTTGCCCCACCAGACGGGCCAGACGCTCGCGCGCCAAGGGTTCGTCATCGACGATCAGGACATTCATAAGCTCAGGCTTCCCGCATGAGTCGCTCGCATGGATAGCGAAGAGACGTTGTATGCCGCTGGTCGCGGCGTTCGATTTTGAGACTCGCAGCTGGTCCGAAAAGTGCCGTCAATCGCGCCTCGATATTGCTTAAAGCTTGACGGGTGCCCTTCGGTGGGCGTGGCTGCTGCTCCACCTCCGGGTCATAGGGATTGCTGATGACCAGTTCGAAGACCCCGTCCCGGTAGGTGGCGAAGATGGTCACCAGGCCGCCTTCGATGCGCGGCGCGACGCCGTAGATCAGGGCGTTTTCCAGCAACGGCTGCAGCGTCAGCTGGGGAATCGGCAGGTCCGCCGGCACCCCGTCCACGTCCCACTGCAGCTGCAGCCGATCACCCAGGCGCAGGCGCTCGATTTCCAGATAACGCCGCGACAGCTCCAGCTCCTCGGACCAGCGTACCCGGCTGCCCGGCTGGGCCAGGCTGGCGCGAAACAGCGCCGACAGGTCCAGCACCGCGCGTTCGGCCTTGTCGGCGTCCAGGGCGACCAGGCTGGCGATGCTGTTCAGGCTGTTGAACAGGAAATGCGGGCGGATGCGTGCCTGCAGCGACTCGATGCGCGCCTGCAATTCGGCCTGCTGCTGGCGGCGCCACTGGCTCTGCAGCCAGAAGTAGCGCAGCAGCAGCATGGACATGATCAGGGCGATCAGCGCGTGTCTCATGTACAGCCGCACCTCGCCGACCCGCTGCAGGGGCCCGGCCAGCTGCAGCCAGTCGGCCACCAGGGTGCAGAGCAGCGTCAGGGCCACCACGATGGCACAGCAGAAACCGCCGGCCACCACCGGTCGATGGCGTGCCAGCCAGGGCCGCAGGCGACAGAGCAGCGCCGCCGACAGCAGCACGATCCATTGCACGAACAACGAGACCAGCGCCAGGCGGATCCAGTTGAACTGCAGGGTGAAGGGTTCTGCCAGCACCAGGACGAGCACCAGCAGCTCGGCCAGCACCACCAGCACGAGCAGGGCTTCCGGTTCGCAGAGCGCCGGGACGAAGAAGTCGTCGACCTTGACCGGTCGGGGAGTTTTGCGGCGTTCGAGGATCATGGAGGCAGTGTGGGTCAGATACCACTCGTCGGCAAGTCGGCTCCGTTGAATCGGGCCGACACCCGTTCAGGACTGCTATCATCGGCCTTCTCCTACCCTTACCGACAAGCCCAGCAGCAGGCCGATCCATGAGCAGCGAAAAAACCAACCAGTCCTGGGGCGGACGCTTCAGCGAACCCGTCGACGCCTTCGTCGCCCGCTTCACCGCCTCGGTGGACTTCGACAAGCGCCTCTACCGCCACGACATCCTCGGCAGCCAGGCCCATGCCCGCATGCTGACCCAGGCCGGGGTGCTCAGCGAAGCCGAGCGCGACGCCATCGTCGCCGGGCTGGACGAGATCCGCGGCGAGATCGAGGCCGGCACCTTCGAGTGGCGCGTCGACCTGGAAGACGTGCACATGAACATCGAGGCGCGCCTGACCGAGCGCCTGGGCGTGGTCGGCAAGAAGCTGCACACCGGACGCAGCCGCAACGACCAGGTGGCCACCGATATCCGCCTGTGGCTGCGCGACGAGATCGACGCCATCCTCGTCGAGCTCAACCGCCTGCAGGCAGGCCTGCTGCAACTGGCCGAGACCGAAGCCGACACCATCATGCCCGGCTTCACCCACCTGCAGACCGCGCAACCGGTGACCTTCGGCCACCACCTGCTGGCCTGGTTCGAGATGCTTTCCCGCGACCACGAGCGCCTGGTCGACTGCCGCAAGCGTGTCAACCGCATGCCCCTGGGCAGCGCCGCCCTGGCCGGCACCACCTACCCCATCCAGCGCCAGGTCACCTGCGAACTGCTGGGCTTCGAGGCCATTGGCGGCAACTCCCTGGACGGCGTCTCGGATCGCGACTTCGCCATCGAATTCTGCGCCGCGGCCTCCCTGGCGATGATGCACCTGTCGCGCTGCTCCGAAGAACTGGTGCTCTGGACCAGCGCCCAGTTCCAGTTCATCGACCTGCCCGACCGCTTCTGCACCGGCTCCTCTATCATGCCGCAGAAGAAGAACCCGGACGTCCCCGAGCTGGTGCGCGGCAAGACCGGCCGGGTGTTCGGCGCCCTCACCGGCCTGCTGACCCTGATGAAGGGCCAGCCGCTGGCCTACAACAAGGACAACCAGGAAGACAAGGAACCGCTGTTCGACGCCGCCGACACTCTGCGCGATTCCCTGCGGGCCTTCGCCGACATGGTCCCGGCGATCAAGCCCAAGCGCGAGATCATGCGCGAGGCGGCCCGCCGCGGCTTCTCCACCGCCACCGACCTCGCCGACTACCTGGTGCGCAAGGGCCTGCCCTTCCGCGACTGCCACGAGATCGTCGGCCACGCGGTCAAGTACGGCGTGGACAGCGGCAAGGACCTGGCCGAGATGAGCCTGGACGAACTGCGGCGCTTCAGCGACCAGATCGAGCAGGACGTTTTTGCCGTCCTGACCTTGGAAGGTTCGGTCAATGCCCGCGATCATATCGGCGGTACCGCCCCGGCCCAGGTCCGCGCCGCCGTGCAACGCGGTCGCGCGCTGCTGGCCCAGCGCTGATCCGGCCCTTGCGCTGCTCGCCGCCCCTTCAGCGGGGCGGGCGAGCAAGCCGCCGGCCGAAGACCCCGCCCCTGCCGCTCATCGGCAGCCCGAACCGGCGCAGATGCTCACGCCATCGTCGCGCAGGCGCCTGATCCGAAGACAAGGGCTCTAGGCAAGGGCTCTCTGTGCAAGGGGGCTGGAAAGCCGGTCAGGCGACCGCCGACCAGCCGCTGATAGGTACGACGACTGGCGCTCAGGACTGCGCCCCGGCAGCCGATACTGGAGACTTGACCAGCCGTTCGAGTCAAGTCTCATGCGCCTTTCAGCCTGTTCCATCCTGCTTTGCGGAATGTTCGCCGCGGCTTCCAGCCAGGCCGCCCTGCCGGCGCCGCTGCCACAGACGCTCACCTGGCATGTCCAGCTGAACGGCGTGCTGCAAAAGCCCAATCGCACCCTCTACGACATCGATCTCTATGACACCAGCAAGGCGGTGATCGCCAACCTGAAGGGCAACGGGAAGACGGTGATCTGCTATTTCAGCGCCGGCACCTGGGAAGACTGGCGGCCCGACGCCGCGCTCTATCCCAAGGCCGCCCTGGGCAAGGCGCTGGACGCCTGGCCGGGCGAACGCTGGCTGGACATCCGCCGGGCCGACGTCCGCGCCTTGCTGGCCAAGCGCCTGGACCTGGCGGTGCAGAAGGGTTGCCAGGGCGTGGATCCGGACAATGTCGACGGTTTCAGCAATCCCAACGGCCTCAAGCTGACCAAGGCCCAGCAACTGGACTTCCTCAACTGGCTGGCCGACGAGGCGCACAGGCGCAGTCTGCTGGTGGGTCTGAAGAACGCCGTGGACCTGGTGCCGAGCCTCTACGGCAAGTTCGACTTCGCCCTCAACGAGAGCTGCTACGACTACGCCGAGTGCAATGCCTACAGCTACTTCCGCACCCAGAAGAAGCCGGTGATGATCATCGACTACGGCCTCTACAGCACCAAGCGCTGCAGCCAGGCCAAGACCTCGGGCTACAACCTGCAATTCTACCCGCTGTCGCTGGCGGCGCTGGGCACCGCCTGCAAGTAGGCAGGCGCTCAGTCGAGCCCGGCCTTCTTGTGCGACCTCTGCCCCAGCGCGATCCAGTCCAGATCGCCCTCGCCCTGGGCGACGGCCTCCAGCAGGTTGTCTCTCAGGACGCTGGCGAAGGGTAGCGGTACCGCCTTTTCCTGACCGGCCGCCAGAGCCAGGCCGACGTCCTTGAGTCCCAGGCTGAGCTTGAAGGCCGCCGGCGAGAACTTTCGCTCGGTCAGCAGGCGCCCGTAGTTCTGGTAGACCGGTGCGGCGAACAGCGTGCTGGTGAGGATCTCCAGCAGCGCCGCGGGCGCTATGCCATAGCTGCGCGCCAGGGCGGTACTCTCGCCCATGGTCTCGATGGCGCTGGCGATCATGAAGTTGCCGGCGATCTTGACCACATTGGCCTGCCGTGGCTCGGCGCCCACCGGCCAGGTCTTGCGCCCCAGCACATCGAGCAGCGGCTGGACCCGCGCGATCGCTTGCGGATCCCCCGCCACCACGATGTTGAGCTGGCCACTGGCGGCTACGTCGGTGCGCCCGAACACCGGCGCCGCCACATAGCCCACGCCCGCCTCGGCATGGCGCGCGACCAGTTCGTCGACCAGGGCCACCGACAGGGTGGCCATGCTGACGTGGATCAGTCCGGCCCGCGCCTGTTGCAGGGCGCCGCTGTCGAGGACCACCTCGCGGGTAGCGGCGTCATTGGCCAGGATGCTGAAGACCACCTCCACGTCGAAGGCCTCCGCCGGCGTCGCCGCCGCGCGGGCACCCTGCCCGACCAGAGCCTGGACCGGCTCCGGGGAGCGGTTCCAGACCACCACCTCATGGCCTGCCTTGAGCAGATTGGCGGCCATGCCCTGGCCCATGCCACCCAGACCGATGAATCCGATACGCATAGCTTTGCCTCCTCGAGGTGCGATGGATGCCGCCGGCTACAGCCAGCGGCGAAACTTGAACCAGGCATAGGGAATCAGCGCCGAGACCACCATGGCGCCCAGCGCCAGCGGATAGCCGAAGTGCCAGTCCAGCTCCGGCATGACCTTGAAGTTCATGCCGTAGATGGTGCCCACCAGGGTCGGTGGCAGAAACAGCACCGAGGCGATGGTGAACACCTTGACGATGTTGTTCTGCTCCACGCTGATCAGCCCTAGCGTGGCGTCGAGCAGAAAACCGATCTCGCCGTTCATCTTGGTCTGGTAGTCACTCAGCGAGCGCACGTCGCGCTCCAGCGTCTTGAACCAGGTCTTGGCCGTGCCCGAGATCCAGGTGGCGCCCGCCCGCCGCAGGTAGGAGACGATGCGATTGATGCCCAGCAGACTCTCGCTGAGCTGGGCCAGCAGCTGGTTGCTGCGACCCAGCTGCTTGACGATGGATTGCAGGTCGGTCTTGGGCTGCTTTTCCTGATGGGGATCGAGGGGTTCGCGAAACACCGCCTTGGCCAGGCGATTGAGATGCGCCTGCACCGATTCGAGGATGTCGGCCACCCGATCCACCAGGCTGTCCAGCAAGGAAGCGAAGATGACGTCGCTGCGACAGTGCTGCCGCGCCTGCTGCTGGGCCTTGCCGAGAAAGGCCTTGAAGGCGGCCAGCTCGGCGTAGCGCACTGTCACCAGCCACTCGGGCGTCAGCACGAAATTGACCACCGAGGCCTGCGGCTGGTGTTCACTGAAACCACTGACCACCGTGGTGGTAAGGTGCAGGGCCTGGTCGGTCTGATAGAGTCGCGAGGACTCCTCGATCTCGGCGATTTCTTCCCGGGTGGGGATGTCCATCGCCAGCGCCTGTTCGAGATAGCGTTCCTCTGCCTCACTGGGGTCGAGCAGATCGACCCAGAGCAGATCCGCGGGCAGCGGGTCTCCCGGCGACAAGGGCTGCGCGACCAGCTCGTCGGCGGACAGGCGATAGCAGGTGATCATCGAAAAGACTCCAGGCCGGCATCGGGGGGGTCGCACTGTAACAAAAGGTATCCAGACATGATTGACCACGCCGATGACGAAGAATCCTTCGTGTCCTCCCAGCTGATCGAAGCGGTGGAGAACCAGCTCGCCGCCGGCGAGCCGGATTATGTCCAGGCTGTACTCAACAAGCTGACCCTGGTCGGCTACGAGCGCGAAGAGGCCGTCCTGCTGATGGCCCAGGCGCTGTCCTACGAGATCGCAGCCATGCTCGACGCCGATCGCCCTTTCAATGGCGCCCACTACGAGCGCCTGCTGCGGGCCCTGCCCGAGCTGCCGGAGCCGGCGGAAGACTAGGCCTCGGCCGGCTCCAGCGCCAGCAGCTCAACCTGCTGCTCCTTGCCGCCGGGCACCGGCCAGCTGAGGTGCTCGCCGGGCGTCGCCCCGAGCAGCGCACTGCCGGCCGGCGCCAGCACCGAGACCCGTCCCTCGCCACCGGCGTCCTCCGGATAGACCAGCACCACCTGGTACTCCTTGCCGGTATCGGTCTCGCGGCAACGCACCCGCGAATTCATGGTGACCACCGCGCCGATCTCTGCGGGCGCCACCACTCGGGCCTGGGCCAGCTCCTCGTCCAGGGCCTCGGCCACGGGGCCGAATTCGGGCAGGTCATCGAGCAGCCTTTCGAGACGGGGCAGATCGACGGCGGAAACGGTGATGGGCGATGCATGGCGCATGGCGGACTCCTGGAGGACGAGACGACGCGGCCCCAGCCGCGAGCAGCGGCGGACCAACGGGATGACGGGCAACAGACGCCCAGTGGGAAGCCGCGATACGAGCGGCAAAAGAAAACGGCGCTCGAAAGGCGCCGTCAGGTCACGCTAGCACAGGGGTCGCGGCAGCGGTCAAGCCGCACCGACCGCAGGTCGTCATAGCCCGGGCAGGGCCACGTTCTCGCCGGTCTGCTCCAGGGTCACCCGCACCAGCAGCGCGCCGAGGGTCTCGGACGAGGTGTCGCAGATCCAGCTCTGGCCATCCCAGTCGAAGTGATAGCCGCCCGACCGCGCCGCCACCCAGAGCTGCACCAGCGGGGGCTGGCGGCTGAGGATGACCTGGCTGCCGTTGTCGAACTTGATCGTCAGCACGCCACCGGCATTTTCCAGATCGAGGTCCAGACCGCTGTCGTCATAGGCGTCTTCGACCTGGCGCTGGGTCTGGTCGACGAGGTGATGGAATTGCGCTTCGCTGAGCCGGCTCATGACGATCCTCGAAAGAAGGGAAACAATCGCCGCACGGTAGCGGGCCGCCCAGATGGCGTCCAGTCGCGGCTGTTGCCGGCAGCTGCGCTTCAGCCATCCGGGCGTGTCAAAGAGTCGCTCAACCCCGTTATACTCGGTGCAATATCATATTTTCGCATAGGTTTAGCGTCATGAAGCGCCTGTCTCTCCTCTTCATCGCCTGCGCCTGCCTGCTGGCCGGCTGCGGTCAGAAAGGCCCGCTGTACCTGCCGGACGACCAGAAAGCCGCCAAAGAACACCGCCACGACGTGTTCTAAGGAGCCACCATGGAAGTCTTCGCTGTCCGTGCAGGTGAACTGCATGCGGAGGGGGTAGCCCTGAGCGCCGTGGCGCAGGAATTCGGCACCCCCGCCTACGTCTACTCGCGAGCGCTCATCGAGAGCCAGTACCGCGCCTATACCGATGCGCTGGCCGGTCTGCCGCACCTGGTCTGCTTTGCCGTCAAGGCCAACTCCAACCTCGGCGTGCTCAATGTTCTGGCCCGCCTCGGCGCCGGCTTCGACATCGTTTCCCGCGGTGAACTGGAGCGCGTCCTGGCCGCCGGGGGCGATCCGCACCGGGTGGTGTTCTCCGGGGTCGGCAAGACCCGTGACGACATGCGCCGCGCCCTGGAAGTGGGCGTGCACTGCTTCAACGTCGAATCCGCCGACGAGCTGGAACGGCTGCAACAGGTAGCCGCGGAGCTGGGTGTGGTCGCGCCGATCTCGTTGCGGGTCAATCCCGATGTCGACGCCGGTACCCACCCCTACATCTCCACCGGTCTCAAGGAAAACAAGTTCGGCATCGACATCGCCGACGCCGAGGCGGTCTACGCCCGCGCCGCCGAGCTGCCGAATCTGCAGATTCTCGGGGTGGATTGTCATATCGGCTCCCAGCTCACCACCCTGCCGCCCTTCCTCGACGCCCTCGACCGCCTGCTGGCGCTGATCGATCGCCTCGCCGAGCGCGGTATCGTCCTGCGCCACCTGGACCTCGGTGGCGGCCTGGGCGTGCGCTATCGCGACGAACAGCCGCCGCTGGCCGGCGACTACATCCAGGCCATCCGCGAACGCACCGCCGGGCGCAATCTGACCCTGGTGTTCGAACCCGGCCGCTTCATCGTCGCCAACGCCGGCATCCTGCTGACCCGCGTGGAATACCTCAAGCACACCGCCCACAAGGACTTCGCCATCGTCGACGCGGCGATGAACGATCTGATCCGTCCGGCGCTGTACCAGGCCTGGATGGCGGTGGAGCCGGTGACCGCGCGCCAGGGCCAAGCCCGCCGCTACGACCTGGTCGGCCCCATCTGCGAGACCGGCGACTTCCTCGCCAAGGACCGCGAGCTGGTCCTGGCCGAAGGCGATCTGCTGGCCATCCGCTCCGCCGGGGCCTATGGCTTCACCATGAGTTCCAACTACAACACCCGTGGCCGTGCGGCCGAGGTGATGGTGGATGGCGACCAGGCGCACCTGGTCCGTCGGCGCGAGACGCTGGAAGAACTCTTCGCAGGCGAGAGCCGGCTGCCGGCCTGAGGGGAGTTCCATGCAACTGCGCTTCACCAAGATGCACGGTCTGGGCAACGACTTCATGGTCCTCGACCTGATCAGCCAGCACGCGCACATCCAGCCCAAGCACGTCCGTCTGTGGGGTGACCGCAAGACCGGTGTCGGCTTCGACCAGCTGCTGATCGTCGAGACCCCCAGCACCCCGGACGTGGACTTTCGCTATCGCATCTTCAACGCCGATGGCTCCGAGGTCGAACAATGTGGCAATGGCGCCCGCTGCTTCGCCCGCTTCGTCTTCGACAAGCGCCTGACGGTCAAGAAGCAGATCCGCGTCGAAACCAAGGGCGGCATCATCGAGCTGCTGCTCAAGGGCGACGGCCAGGTCCGTGTCGACATGGGCGCGCCGCGCCTGCAGCCGGCCGAGATCCCCTTCATCGCCGAGACGGAGACCCTAAGTCATGCCGTCCAGATCGAGGGCGAGACGGTCGAGCTGGCGGTGGTTTCCATGGGCAATCCCCATGGCGTGCTGCGGGTCGCCGACGTCGATCAGGCGCCGGTGCTCACCCTCGGCCCCCAGCTGGAGTGCCATCCGCGCTTTCCGCAAAAGGCCAACATCGGCTTCCTGCAGATCATCGACGCCCAGCGCGCCCGCCTGCGGGTCTGGGAGCGTGGCGTCGGCGAAACCCGCGCCTGCGGCACCGGTGCCTGCGCCGCCGCCGTGGCCGGGATCCGTCAGGGCTGGCTGAAATCCCCGGTCAGCATCGAATTGCCGGGCGGCCTGCTCAACATCGAGTGGGACGGCGTCGGTCAATCGGTGCTCATGACCGGTCCGGCCACCCGTGTCTACGAAGGCCAGGTAAGAGTATGAGCGACACCCCCGAACTGACCGCGGACCAGGTCGCCGACTGGCTGCTGGACCATCCGCACTTCTTCGCCGATCGCGAAGAGCTGCTGGCGGAGATGCGCGTGCCCCATCAGCGGGGCACCGCCATCTCCCTGGTCGAGCGGCAACTGGGTCTGCTGCGCGATCGCAATGGCGAGATGCGCCATCGCCTGAGCCACCTGATGGACGTGGCGCGGGACAACGACCGGCTGTTCGACAAGACCCGGCGGCTGATCATCGGCCTGCTCGACGCCAACAGCCTCGAAGAGGTGATAGGCACCGTCGAAGACAGCCTGCGCCATGAATTCAAGGTGCCCTACGTCGGCCTGATCCTGTTCCACGAGCATCCCCTGCCGGTCGGCCGCAGCGTCACGCCCGCCGAAGCACAAAAGGTGATCGGCGGCCTGCTGGGCGGCGAGAAGACCACCAGCGGTGTGCTGCGCGCCCACGAACTGGCCTTCCTGTTCGGCGACTCGGCCAAGGAAGAGGTCGGCTCCGCGGCCGTCGCCGCCCTCTCCCATCAGGGTCTGCATGGCGTCCTGGCGATCGGCAGCCCCGATCCCCAGCACTATCGCAGCAGCCTGGGCACGCTGTTCCTGAGCCACGTGGCGGAAGTCCTGGCGCGGGTACTGCCGCGCTTTCCCGTCCCCTTGCGTACGGTGCGCTGAGCCCGGGAGCGGAGCATGCAGGTACAGCTCGATGCCTATCTCGACCACCTGCGGCTGGAGCGCCAGGTTTCGCCCCACACGCTCGACGGCTACCGGCGCGACCTGCGCAAGCTGCTGACCTTCGTCGAAGCCGAAGGCCTGAGCGACTGGGACGGCCTGGACAGTCGCCGCCTGCGCGCCCTGATCGCCCAGCTGCACCGGGCCGGCGCCTCCAGTCGCAGTCTGGCGCGGCTGCTGTCGGCCTGCCGCGGCTTCTATCTCTACCTGATCCGCGAAGGCCACTGCAGCCAGGATCCGGCCCATGGACTCACGCCCCCCAAGGCACAGAAGGCCCTGCCCAAGGTGCTCGACGTCGACCGCTCCATGCAGCTGCTCGATGGCGCCGTGGAGGACGACTTCCTCGGCCTGCGTGATCAGGCGCTGCTGGAGCTCTTCTACAGCTCCGGACTGCGACTCTCCGAGCTGGTCGGGCTGGACCTCGGGGACGTGGACCTGGCCCAGGGACTGGTCCAGGTGCGCGGCAAAGGCAACAAGGAGCGGGTGCTGCCCATCGGCAGCAAGGCCCGGGACGCCCTGGAGGCCTGGCTCAGGGTCCGACTGCAGGCCGCACCGCCTGACGACGCCCTGTTCATCGGTCAGCGCGGCGTGCGCCTGACCCCCCGCGCGGTTCAGCTGCGGGTACGCGAGGCCGGCGTGCGCGAACTGGGCCAGCACCTGCATCCGCACATGCTCAGGCACAGCTTCGCCAGCCACATGCTCAGCGCCTCCGGCGATCTGCGTGCGGTCCAGGAGTTGCTCGGCCACGCCGACATCGCCACCACCCAGATCTACACCCACCTGGACTTCGGTCAGCTCGCCGAAGTCTATGACAAGGCGCACCCCCGCGCCAAGCGCAAGGCCAGCCGATGACAATTCACCTCGTAACCTTCGACCTCGACGACACCCTCTGGGAAATCGCGCCCGTCATTCATTCCGCCGAAGCCCTGCTGCGTGACTGGTTCGCCACCTCCGCACCGCGGCTGGGCAGCGTTCCGGTCGAGCACCTCTGGGCGATCCGCGATCGCCTGCTGCAGCAGGACGCCGGTCTCAAGCACCGGGTCAGCGAGATGCGCCGTCGCGTCATCCATCAGGCACTGCTCGATGCTGGCTACGGCGAACCCGAGGCCGCCCAGCTGGCCGAAGCAGGCTTCGCGATCTATCTGGCCGCTCGCCAGCAGGTCACCCTGTTCGACGACGTCCACCCCACCCTGGAACGCCTCGCCGATCGCTATACCCTGGGCGTGCTGACCAATGGCAACGCGGACGTCCAGACCATCGGCCTGGCCGACTACTTCCGCTTCGCCCTGAATGCCGAGCAGCTGGGCGTCGGCAAACCCGACCCCGCGCCTTTCCGCGAGGCCCTGCGCCTCACCGGCATTGCCGCCGACGCCACCGTGCACGTGGGCGACAATCCCGTGGACGATGTCGCCGGCGCCCAGCGCGCCGGCATCCGCGCCGTCTGGTTCAATCCCCTGCAGAACCCCTGGCAGGGTGCTGGCAAGCCGGATGCGGAGATCCGCAGTCTGAGCGAACTTCCCTCGCTGCTGGAAGGCTGGTCAGGCAAGCCGTGCATTCAGTAATACCAAATGCCGAAAGGCTGAATTTTTCGTGCTCGCCGGCCGTCTACTAGCCCCCTGGGTTCTGTTAACCAATCGCCAAAATATTCGTCACACTTGTCGACCTCGGCAGCAGGCACTTTGCGACCCCCTTCACCAAAAGCCGCGAGGCCGGAGGATTTTTTGCCAAGCACACCTCATTTGGCCGGCGATTCCTCGATAACAACAGTGCCAATAGCCGTCTCGCTGGCCGGATTTCCCCTCCGGACCTCGCGTTGACAGTGCTAACCCTTTTGACAATCATTGCGACAAGTTCGAAGTAGCGCTGGGATTGCGCGCTGAACCAGCCGCCGTTCAGGTCAGGGAAGACTGCATTACCTCCCCCCTCCTCTGCGTCTCGCCGATGGCTTCTCAAGTTCCTGCTCAAGCATTGTCAGGCCTTGATATCGGCAAATAACCCTCTGTTCATTCTGTCCAGGTGCAAACCCGTGCGGTAGCCATGTCCCGAAAGGATCGGTTACCACCCAAGTCACGGCAAACCTGTGCGGTAGCCATGCCCGGTGCTGGACAGAAGGGGACGATCACCGTGCCAGCGAGCACCTGCAGGACTACAGGGATGTCACCCGAGCGGGACTTAATTCTTTTCGCCCAGGCAACTTCAACCGTGCCCACACCAGGCCGGCAAGGGGCTCAGCCAGACCAACTTCGGCCTGTTCCCGTCACCGGCGACCTGGCCCGGATTAGTTTGGCAAGTGCTTGGCAGACAGCCCCGAACAAGTTCGCCTGCTGCTACTGCCGACACCTGCGGATTAATTATTGGCAAGGGTTAAAACAGGTACTGACCGACATTCATCAGACGGTCATTAAGTCAATAAAGATTAAAACGATCCGCTGCATTTCTTGCTGACTGCCGGGCACTGTGAAAGCCAGTTTCAATCACGTTAATTGCGCCCTGAAGGCGCACAGAGAGGATGCCCCGATGGCAAGGAATGATCTATCGGAATCGACATTAGGATGTCTAATAGGCGGCGCCGGTCCGGCAGGCCTAGGATTCCTGTTCAATGCCATCAAGCGCGGTGCCCTGGAGCAACTCGCCCAGGCCGGCACCATCATCGTCGATGCCGGAACCGAACTCGGCGCCGGCAAGCTGGGTGACTATCAGATCATCGCCAACTCGGTGAGCGACGTCTTTCTGGACTGCCTGCGCGATCCCCTGCTGGCGCCCATCCTGGCCCCGCTGCAAGCGTCCCCGACGTTTCGCCACCTCAAGCTGAATTCCCAGGAAGCACCGGCGCTGCCCATCGTCGGCCAGCTCTTCCAGCAAGCCGCCGGCCTGGTCCTGCCCTGGCTCGAACGCCAGTACGGCATCCCCACCTGGCGCCAGACCCGCATCACCGAAGTGACCTGCGAAGGTTCGAGCTATGTCGTCTGGCTGGAACAGGCCGGCGCCATCCGCCGCGTCCGCACCTCCAGCCTGGTGCTGAACCTGGGCGGCAAGCAGACCCGCCACAGCTTCGAGGAAAGCATCCAGGCCATGGGCCTGCAACTGCCCCAGAGCGCCTCGATCGACAGCTCCGACAATCTGCTGCGCCTGCAACCCGAAGCCCTGCGCCAGCGCTATCGGGCCCGCCTCAAGGATGGCGGTCCGATCTGCGTGGTCGGTGGCTCCCACAGCGCCTTCTCCGCCCTCGACAACCTGGCCAGCGCCCTGCACCACGATGGTCTGCGCGAACTGACCCTGGTCCATCGCTCACCGATCCGGCTGTTCTACGAGACCGCCGCCGAAGCCCTGGCCGCCGGCTATCCCTTCGACCCGCTGCAGGACATCTGCCCCATCTCCAAGCGGGTCAACCGCTCCGGCGGACTGCGCTACCGCGCCCACGAGATCGGCCGCCAGGTCCTTGCCGGTCAGGGCATCGGCGGTACCCCGGTCAAGGTCAAGACGCTGCAACTGGATGGCAGCGCCGAACAACTGGCCAACGCCCAGACGCTGTTCGACAGCGCCGCCCTGCTGGTACAGGGCATGGGTTACCAGCCCATCGTGCCCGAGCTGCGCTGCCAGGACGGTCGTCCGCTGACCCTGCGCACCCTGCGCGGCGGGCTGGACTCCGACGCCGCCGGCAGCCCGCTGGACCAGCAGGGCCAGCGCCTCAAGGGCCTGCACCTGTTCGGCCTGGGCTCGGGACTGGCAGTGGATCCCCGCCTGGGGAGCGAGGCGTCCTTTTCCGGACGCATCTACGGGGTCTGGCAGTTCCACAACGATGCCAGTCGCGAGGCCCTGGAGTCGGTTCTGGAGCGTCTGGACAAGCCCGGCGCCGCCTTCCGGCAACCGGCCAGCCCGGTCGCCGAACACGCTTGACCGAACCGACACGTATCAAGGACTCGATAAGCAGGTACCGGATCATGATCAATGTGACCAAGCCTTACCTTGGCGATAAGGAACGCTTCAAGGCGTATATCGACAAGATCTACGCCAACAACTGGATCACCAACCAGGGCCCTCTGCACGCTCAACTCGAAGAGCGCCTGCGCGACTATCTGGGCGTCAGAAACATCATCCTGGTCAACAACGGCACCCTGGCCCTGCAGGTCGCCTATCGCGCCCTGGGCCTGACCGGCAGCGCCATCACCACGCCGTTCAGCTTCGTCGCCACCACCAGCACCCTGCACTGGGAAGGGATTCGGCCGGTCTTCGCCGACATCCATCCGGAAACCTGGAACCTGGATCCGGCCAACGTCGAAGCCGCCATCGAGCACGACACCTCGGCCATCGTCGCCACCCACGTGTTCGGCAATCCCTGCGATGTGCGCGGCCTGCAGCAGGTCGCCAACCGCCACGGCCTGAAGGTCGTCTACGACGGCGCCCATGCCTTCGGCACCCTGTTCGAAGGCCGCTCGGTCCTGCAGTGGGGCGACATCACCACCGTCAGCTTCCACGCCACCAAGCTGTTCCACACCATCGAAGGCGGCGCGATCATCACCGAAGACGACGAGCTCGCCGAGCGCGTCCGCCGCATGATCAACTTCGGCATCGTCGATGCCGAACGCATCGAAGGCGTGGGCATCAACGCCAAGCTCAACGAAGTCTCCGCGGCCATGGGCCTGTGCATCCTCGACGAGCTGGAAGACATCCTGGCCCGCCGCGCCATCATCGGTCAGCACTATGAGAGACGCCTGCAGGGCACCTTCGACCTGCAGCGTCCCACCTACGGCACCCAGCTGAACTACAGCTACTTCCCGGTGGCCCTGCGTGACGAGCCGAGTCTGCTGGACACCAAGAAGGCCCTGAACGCCGTCGGCATCAATCCGCGCCGCTACTTCTATCCGTCGCTGGAAACCCTGGATTACCTGCAGCCCCAGGCGATCAAGCCGGTCTCGCGCAAGCTGAGTCACCGCATCCTCTGCGTGCCGCTCTACCCGGACCTGCCGCAGGCGACCCAGGACCTGCTGATCGACACCCTGCTCCTCGCGCAGCAGAAAAAGACCAGCATGGAATCCCTGCGGGCGCTCATCACCCCGGCACAGCTGCTGCCGAGCTGGGATTTTCCCGGCGACTCCTCTCCTGCTCTAACTTGACCCCGGCCCGCTATCTCCCATGACCAGTCCCGCGAAAGTGTCGGTGTTGCGCAACACCCTGATCAACTATGCCGGCCAAGCCTATGCGCTGCTGATCGGCATCTTGATCCAGCCGATGTATCTCGGTCATCTGGGTGCCGAAACCTATGGTCTGATCGGCTTCTTCGCCGTGCTGCAGACCTGGCTGCAACTCCTCGACGTCGGCATTTCCGCGTCCCTGGTGCGCGATGTCGCCCATGGCCGTGGCCAGACCGGTGCCGGGCGCACCCGCGGTCAACTGCTGCGCTCGCTGGAATTCATCTTCATCCCCCTGGCGACCCTGGCCTTCGTCGCCATCGAGCTGAACTCTGAGTGGATGGCGGGTCACTGGCTCAATGTCCAGGGTCTGCCCACCGAGACCGTGGCCCACTGCATCGGCCTGATGGGGCTGATGATCGCCTTCCGCCTGCTGTCGACGCTGTACAAGAGCGGCGTCCAGGGGGTCGAGCTGCACGGCTGGCTGAATCTGGTCAATGTGCTGATCGCCACCGTCCGCTACTTCGGCGGCCTGATCCTGGTGATGTGGATTTCCCAGGAGCCGCTGGACTTCTTCGTGTTCCAGGCCTTCGTCGCCGTGTTCGAGATGCTGGTCTATGCGCTCAAGGCCTATCGGCTGCTGCCCAACCCCACCTGGTGGAGCGGCTTCGACTGGCAGCGGGTCAAGCCCATCGTGCCCTTCGCCCTGAGCATGTCCTTCACCTCGATCCTGTGGATCGCCCTGACCCAGCTCGACAAGCTGGTGCTGTCCAAGGCGCTGCCCCTGGCCGAGTACGGCTACTTCAGCCTGGTGGCGCTGATCTCCACCGGTATCGTCACCCTGACCAACCCGCTGGTGCAGGCGCTGCTGCCGCGCATGACGGTGCTGGTGTCCCAGGACAAACCGCTCGAACTGGAACGGCTCTATCGCAACGCGGCGCGCTTCGCCTTCGCCATCCTGCTGCCGCTGGCGGCCATGGTGGCCTTCCATGGCGAGGCGCTGGTCTTTGCCTGGACCGGCGACAAGGTCTCCGCCCACTGGAGCGAGCCGATCCTGTTCTGGTACGCCCTGGGCTCGGCCCTGCTCGCCCTGAGCCAGTTCCAGTTCTATCTGCAGTACGCCTACGGCAAGTTGCGCCTGCACGTCTGGTACAGCCTGGTATCCGCGGCCATCTCGGTGCCCATCGTGATCCTGGTGGTCCTGCACTACGGCGTCTATGGCGCAGCGCTGGCCTGGTTCTTCATGCGCCTGATCCCCTTCGTGATCTGGCCGATGATCGTCCACGGCCGCTTCGCGCCGAATCTGCAGCGCTACTGGAACCAGGACCTGCTGGTGGCCGTGGTGGTGACCGCCATCGGCGTGGGCCTGAGCAAGCTGCTGTACCAAGAGATTCAACCGCAGGAGCGGTTCTCCATCCTCGCCACCCTCGCCCTGGGCGGTGGCCTGACCCTGGTGCTGATGGCGCTGAGCTACGTGCTCTGTTCTCCGAAACAGACCCGCTCGCGCCTGTTTTCCCAACTCTACAAAGCAGGTATCTGACATGGACGCTCGGACCGAAGCAGAGATCATGAAGAACTGGCCGACGGATTGCAGTCGGCCGGTCGCCAGCATCGTCTGCCTGACCTTCAACCATCGCGAGTACATCGGCCAGGCCATTGACGGCTTTCTGCGCCAGCAGACCGATTTCCCCTTCGAGATCATCGTCAACGACGACGCCTCGACCGATGGCACCCGGGACATCCTCCAGGACTACCAGCGCCGCTATCCCCGGCTGATCCGCCTGATCCTGCAAAAGGAAAACCAGTACAGCCAGGGCAAGCCCTATGGCATGCCGGTGTTCCAGCAGGCCCGCGGCGACTACATCGCCTACTGCGAAGGCGACGACTACTGGAACGATCCGCGCAAGCTGCAGCTGCAGGTGGACTTCCTGGAGAACAACCGGGACTACGCCCTGACCTTCCACGCCTCCTATGCCTTCAACAGCAAAGGGATCGTCAATCCGCAGCGGTTCGGGGGCCAGGATCACTACGACCGCAGCGAAACCGAACTGAAGAAGGCGCTGCCGCTGTCCACCCTGACCGCCTGCTTCCGCAACGTCCTGCGGGAACTGCCGCCGGAGCTGGAAACCGCTGCGCTCATGGACATCGTCTGGTGGTCGCTGCTCGGTGCCCACGGCAAGGGCAAGTTCATGGAGGAGATCCGCCCCGCCGCCTACCGCGTGCACGAGGGCGGGATCTTTTCCATGCGTGCCAGCCAGAAGCGCCTGCAGATGGATCTCCACACCCAGTACTGCCTGGCCAACTACTACTACCGGCTGGGCGAGCGCGACCTGCATGTTTTCTTCCTGCGCCAGGTCCTGAGTCTTTCGCTGTCCTCGATTCCACCATCGCAGAAGGTCAAGGCGCTTCTGCGGGCGGTGAGCAACATCACCTTCAACATCGGCCGACGCTTCGCCCCCAAACGCGTCACCTACTGAACTTACACAGAGCAGTTTTCCGGCTGCCAGGTATCCAGCTAAAAGGAAGGGACCCCAATGACCGTCATGCAGCGCTCTTCGTTCGAACAACACGAAGAACAACATCTGGATCTCAAGACGATGGCCCTCACGCTTCTTGACCACAAGAAGCTGATCGCAGGCATCACCGCGGGCTTTCTGGCCGTGGGCATCGCCTACGCCGTGCTGTCCACCCCGCAGTACGTCGCCGGCGCGATGATCCAGATCGAACCCAAGAAGAATGCGCTCACGGCGGTTGCCGAGACCGTGGTGCGACCCAATTCGGCCTCGCCGGCCGTGGCCGAGATCGAGCTGCTGAAGTCGCGCGCGGTGCTGACCAAGACCGTGGAGAACCTGCGCCTGGACATCGAGGCCAAGCCGCGCTTCTTCCCGCTGATCGGCCACTACCTGTGGCGCCACTACGAAGCCGACAAGCCGGGTCAACTGGCGGACAGCTGGCCGCAACTGCGCGGCTTCGCCTGGGGCGGCGAGCAGATCGACGTCTTCCAGTTCGATGTGCCGGACGACATGTACGGCGAGACCCTGACGGTGGTCGCCGGCAGCAACGGTCGCTATCGCCTGCTGGACAAGGACAAGCAGCCCCTGCTCGACGGCCAGGTCGGCCAGATGGCCGCCGGTAACGGCTATCGCATGCAGATCAAGACCCTGACAGCGCGCCCTGGCACCGAATTCAAGGTGACCCGCAATCGCGTCATCACCACCGCGCAGCTCTATCAGAATCGCATCAAGACCAGCGAAGCCGGCAAGGAGTCGGGAATCATCTACCTGTCCCTGGCGGACGAGAATCCCGAACTGGCCAAGAGCGTCCTGTCCGAGATCAGCCGCCTGTACGTCATGCAGAACGTCGAACGCAGCTCGGCGGAAGCTGCCCAGCGCCTGGACTTCCTGCGCGGCCAGCTGCCGGCGGTGCGCAAGGACCTGGAAAGCGCCGAAGCGGCCCTGAACAGCTATCAGACCAACAGCCGTTCCGTGGACATCAGCCTGGAAACCAAGGCCGTCCTGGACAAGATCGTCACCCTCGACACCTCCATTTCCCAGCTCAAGCTCAAGCAGGCCGAATACGATCGCCTCTATACCCGCGATCACCCCAGCTACAAGACCCTGCTGAACCAGCTCGCCCAGCTGGAAGTGGAAAAACGCAGTCTGCAGCGCAAGGTGGAAGCCCTGCCCAGCACCCAGCAGGAACTGCTGCGCCTGAACCGCGACATGAAGGTCACCAACCAGACCTATCAGCTGCTGCTGAATCAGGCCCAGGAACAGGACATCATCCGCGCCGGCACCATCGGCAACGTGCGCCTGGTCGACAACGCCGACGTCAACCTCGACGAGCCGGCCACCAACCGCAAGGTCGCGCTGATCCTGTCGCTGCTGCTGGGTCTGGTGACCTCCGTGGTGGTGGTCTTCGTCCGCCAGGCCTTCCAGAAGGGCATCGAGAATCCCGACACCGTCGAGCAGATCGGCCTGCCGGTCTATTCCACCCTGCCCTTCACCAAGGACCAGGAGCGCCTGAACCGTCGCCTGAAGAAGAAGACCCGTACCGGCGAACCCAACCTGCTGAGCGTGGTGCAACCGGCCAACCTGGCGGTGGAATCCCTGCGCAGCCTGAGATCCAGCCTGCACTTCGCCATGCTGGAAGCCAAGAATCGGGTGATCATGATTTCCAGCCCGACCCCGGGCGTCGGCAAATCCTTCGTCTCCAGCAACCTCGCCACCGTGGTCGCCCAGTCGGGTCAGCGCGTGCTGCTGATCGACGCCGACATGCGCAAGGGCTATCTGCACCGCGTGTTCGGCCTGCAACCGCAAGCCGGCCTGTCCGAGCTGCTGACCGGTCGCAGCAAGCTGCGTGAAACCATCGTGCCGAGCGGTATCGCCCAACTGGACATCATCAGCTGTGGCCAGGCCGCGCCGAATCCCTCGGAGCTGCTGATGCACGCCAACTTCTCCCGTCTGCTGGACGAAGTGGGCAGCCTCTACGACCTGGTGATCATCGATACCCCGCCGATCCTGGCGGTGACCGATGCCGCCCTGGTGGGTCGTCTCGCCGGCACCACCCTGCTGGTCACCCGTTTCGGTCAGAGCACCCTCAAGGCGGTGGAGAACTCCCGTCGTCGCTTCGCCCAGAACGGCATCACCATCAAGGGCGCCATCCTCAACGGCGTGCAGCGCAAGGCCTCGACGTCCATGGAAGACGATGGCGTCTACGGCTACTACGAATACGGCCCCCGTACCTGATACATCGCTCCGCCGCGCCTGACTGCCCCTAGAGAAGGAACTCGCCCATGACGCTCGCCCATCCCGCCGGTCACTGGTATCTGGTGCAGACCAAGCCCAACCAGGAAGTCCGCGCCGAAGAAAACCTGAGCAGACAGGGTTACGTCTGCTTCCGGCCCCAGCGCGAGCGCAAGGCCTCCGGCAGAAGTCGCGCGAGCGGCAGCGAGTCGCTGTTCCCGGGGTATCTGTTCATTCAGCTCAACGACGTGAACGACAACTGGTACCCCATCCGCTCGACGCGCGGCGTCAATCGGATCGTCAGTTTCGGCACCCAGCCGACGGCCGTGAGCGAAGGCATCATCGACGACATCCGCCAGCGCCTCGCCGCGCTGGCTGAGCCTGCACCCAGCCATCAGCCCGGTGAGACCGTGCGGGTGCAGTACAGCCAGGAGCTGGAAATGGACGCCGTGTTCCTGAGTGCCGATGGCAACGAGCGGGCCATCATCCTGCTGCGCATCCTGCAGCGCGAACAACGGGTCAGCGTCGCTCTTGATCAACTGTCGGCAGTCGCCACCGTCAACCAGCGGCTGCGCGCCTGACCAAGAACTGTAAGGCCCTTTGGAGGAATCTGTTCATGCAATGCAAGACCACGGTCGTTACCGTCACCTACGGCAATCGCCTCGGCTATCTGGAGCAGCTGGTCACCCGCGCCCTGGCCGAACGCACCATTCACCAGGTCGTTGTGGTGAGCAATGCGGCCACGGTGTCGCTGGATAGCCTCGAAACCCGCTGGCCCGGTCAGGTCAAGGTAATCAACCTGAGCGAGAACACCGGTTCCGCCAACGGTTACGCCGTGGCTCTGGAAGCGGCCCTGGCCACCGATACCACCCATATCTGGATGATGGACGACGACAACGCGCCCCTGGGCGATGCCCTCGACGTGCTGCACCGTCGCCTCGACGAACTCGGCGCCGTCCACGGTCGCGACAAGGTCGCCGTGCTCGGCTACCGGCCGACCCAGCAGGCCGACATCGCCCAGTGCATCCCGACCCGGATGATCACCCAGCCGCGTTCGAGCTACTTCGGCTTCCACGTGGCCCGCATCCCCTACAAGATCTGGCGCCGCCTGCCCTGGGGCCGTCCGCGCGGTGGCCAGCCGGAAGCCCTGGTCGAGCTGCCCTTCGCCCCCTATGGCGGCATGCTCGCCCACCGCAGCCTCTATGAGCGCATCGGCCTGCCCCTGCGCGAGCTGGTGCTCTACTCCGACGACACCGAGTACACCTACCGCATCACCCAGGCCGGCGGAAAGCTGTTCATGGTCACCGAGGCGGAACTCGAAGAACTGGAGCATTCCTGGAACATCAAGGAAGGCACCAGCAACGTCTACCAGAACTACCTGCAGGCCGGCTCGGACTTCCGCGCCTACTACGCCGCGCGCAACCAGGCCTGGTTCGACAAGAACGTCTGGGCCAGCTCCCGGCCGATGTACAGCCTCAACCGCTACGTCTTCCACACCCTGCTCAAGTGGTTCGCCCGTGACGACAAGAGCCGTCAGCGCCTGGCGCTGATCCGGCAGGCGGTCCAGGACGGCGAAACCGGCGCGCTGGGGATAAACCGCAGCTATCCGCTATGAAACTGCTCTTTCTCAACAGCTTCTATCCGCCCCATGTGGGCGGTGGCGCGGAGCTCATCCTGCAACGCAGCGTGGAAGGCTTCCAGCAGCGCGGTCACGACGTGGCCGTGCTGGTGACCGGTCCCGAGCAGGGTGTGCGGCAGGAGACGGTGAACGACGTGCGCGTCTATCGCGCCGGGCTGAAGAATTTCTACTGGCCCCTGACCCAGCAGCGCCCCGGTCCGCTGGCGCGCTTCGGCTGGCACTTTCGCGACCAGTACAACAGCGCGATGCGGGCGCCCCTGCGCCAGATGCTGCAACAGGAAAAGCCGGACCTGGTGGTGTGCCACAACCTGTCCGGCTGGTCGGTCGCGGCCTGGGACGAGATCCGCGCCAGCGGCGTCCCCATCGTGCAGGTGCTGCACGACATGTACCTGCTGTGCCCGAAGAACACCCTGTTCAAGAAGGGCCAGAGCTGCCAGAAACTCTGTGGCAGCTGCGCGGCCCTGCGTCGGCCCCACGCCGAGCAGTCCGCCAAGGTGGATGCCGTCGTCGGCGTCAGTCGCTACCTGCTGGATACCATCGTCAACAAGGGCTACTTCGGCGGCGTTCCGCGCCAGGTCATCCATAACGCCAGCCTGATCGCCGGCAGCAATGCCGAGACCGCGACCCCCAATCCGGACGGCGTCGTCCGCTTCGGCTACATGGGCACCCTGTCGGAGAACAAGGGCGTGGGCTGGCTGATCGAGCAGTTCCAGCGGCTGTCGCTCAACGCGACCCTGACCATCGCCGGCAAGGGCCAGCTGGATTACGAAACCCAGCTCAAGGCCATGGCCGATCCGCAAAAGGTCAGCTTCGTCGGCTATCAGAAGCCCGAGGCCTTCTACCAGAACATCGACGTCTTCGTCGCGCCTTCGCTGTGGGCCGAGCCCTTCGGCATGGTCGCCGTCGAGGCCTGCGCCTTCCGCAAACCGGTCATCGCCAGCCGCATGGGCGGCCTGCCGGAGATCGTCCGCGATGGGGTCAACGGCCTGCTCTGCAATCCCGACGACCGCGACTCCCTGGGCCGCGCCCTGCAGTGCCTGCATGACGATGCCGAGCTGCGCCAGCGGCTGAGTCTGCTGAGTCGCACCGCGGTGGCCGATCTGCTGAGCATGGACACCATGCTCGACCAGTACCTGGCGCTCTTCGAGGACGTCCTCGGCAAGGCGCAGCACGGCTCCGCCAAGCAGCTTCACGTACCTCACACACAGCTTTCCAACTGATCCATCCCAGGTCACGGCAACGGGCAGAATCATGATCATCGTCAATTCCCGCTTCATCACCCAGGATCTTCGCGGCGTTCAGCGCTTCGCGGAATGCATCTCGCTGGAGCTGGCGAAGCTGCGATCCGACCTGCGCTTCGTCGCGCCGCCCGGTGTCGTCAGGCCCGACGTGGCCAAGCGGCTGAACATCGAGATCATCGGCACCCGCCAGGGCCAGCGCTGGGAGCAATGGGACCTGCCGAACTGGCTGAAGAGCCAGGGCAGCCCCCTGCTGCTGTCGCTGTGCAGCACGGCGCCGCTGCTCTACACCAACCAGATCGCCACTCACCACGACATCAACTACGTGCGCTTTCCCGAGAGTTACTCGTGGAAATTCCGCACCTCGTACCGCTGCCTGATCCCCATGCTGCTCAAGCGCTCGAATGCCCTGATCACCGTGAGTGAATTCTCCCGGGACGAGATCTCGCGCTTCTATCGCTACCCGAGCGACGCGATCACGGTCGTGCCCAACGCCGTCGCCGACGCCTTCACCCTGGCGCCGCGAATTGACAGCGCCGACACCCCCTATCTGCTGGCGGTGTCCTCGCCCAGCTACCACAAGAACTTCTCGCGGATGCTGGAAGCCTTCGCCGCCCTGCCCCGCGACCTCAAGGTCGAATTGCGCATCGTCGGCGACAGCCACGCCGTGTTCGGCCAGAGCGATCTGGCGACCCTGGCCGCCAGGGATCCGCGGGTCAAGCTGCTCGGCCGCATCGACGATGCCGAACTGGCGCGCCAGTATCGCCAGGCCACCGCCTTCGTCTTTCCGTCGCTCTACGAGGGGTTCGGCATCCCGCCCCTCGAAGCCCAGGCCTGCGGCTGCCCGGTGATCTCGGCCAATACCGCCTCCATGCCGGAAGTGCTGCAGGACAGCGTCCTCTACTTCGACCCCTACGAGACGGCCAGCATCACCCAGGCGATGCGCACCATCCTGCAGGACGCACCGCTCAGGGAGGCGCTCCGCGCCAAGGGTCTGGCCAACATCCAGCGCTTCAACTGGCAGACCTCGGCAAGCAAGGTCTCCGACCTGCTGGACAGCGCCCTGGCGAGCTCTTCGAAGGCCACGGCCAGGGCCGCCTGAAAAGACCACAGAACAACAATTCAGCGATCAAGAACTCATGGAAGAGACAAGTAACGCCATGGCAGGCCAGAGCCGCTCCTCGGTACCCCTGACGCTCGACAAAGACGCGAGACCGTTCGGGCGCACCCTTCAGATCGCTGAATGCCACCTCAGGCAATGCGGCTCGGACGACATCGCGGCAGCGACCGCGGAATGTCCGGATAACGCCGCTGCTTGCGAAACGCCTGCAACAGACCCCGTCGTTGCACAAAGCCCAACCATCAAGTTGCACGAGCTCGACAGCCCTTCGGACAGCATCGAGATAACCCGGCTGCCCTGGGGATATGCAGTGACCAGAAAAACCAGCACTCCATGAATCAGCACCAGCACTTGATTTCATTTCACGCTTAAGGAAGACGACATGAAAATCGCCATCGTTCACGATTGGTTGGTAACCTTTGCTGGCGCCGAACGCGTGCTTGCCGAACTGCTCGACATCTGGCCGGAGGCGGACCTGTTCAGCGTGATCGACTTCCTCTCGGACGAGGATCGGGCGCAATTGCAGGGCAAGCAGGCGACCACCACCTTCATCCAGCGCCTGCCCCAGGCCAAGAAGCGCTATCAGACCTACCTGCCGCTGATGCCGCACGCCATCGAGCAACTCGACCTGTCCGGCTACGACCTGATCATCTCCAGCAGCCATGCGGTGGCCAAGGGCGTTCTGACCGGTCCGGACCAGCTGCACATCAGCTATGTCCACTCGCCCATCCGCTATGCGTGGGACCTGCAGCACCAGTACCTCAAGGAAGCCGGTCTCGACCGCGGCCTCAAGGGCAAGCTGGCGCGGGTCATCCTGCACTACGTCCGCATCTGGGATCAGCGCACCGCCGCTGGCGTGGACGCCTTCGTCGCCAACTCCCACTTCATCGCCCGGCGCATCAGCAAGGCCTATCGCCGCGAAGCCAAGGTCATCTATCCGCCGGTCGACATCAGTCGCTTCACCCCCAGCGGCGGCAAGGAGGACTTCTATCTCACGGCCTCGCGCATGGTGCCCTACAAGCGCATGCCGATGATCGTCGAAGCCTTCAGTTCGATGCCCGACAAGAAGCTGGTGGTGATCGGCGCCGGCCCCGAATTCGAGAAGGCCAAGGAAGTCGCCGGCCCCAACGTCACCATGCTGGGTTACCAGGACTTCGACTGCCTGCTGGACCACATGCGCCGGGCGCGGGCCTTCGTCTTTGCCGCCGAGGAAGATTTCGGCATCACCCCCATCGAAGCCCAGGCCTGCGGTACCCCCGTCATCGCCTATGGCCGGGGTGGCGTCCTGGAAACCGTGCGCGGTCTCGATACGCCACATCCCACCGGCGTCTTCTATCCGGAGCAGACCACTGCCTCGCTATGCGCCGCCGTGCGCCAGTTCGAGGCCCTGGAAACGCCGATCAGCCAGCAGGCGTGCCGGCAGAATGCCGAGCGCTTCGCCACCAAGCGCTTCCGTCAGGAAATGCGGGCCTTCGTCGAAGCCCGGGTCGCCGCCCTGCATCTGCCCGCCGACCTGGATCTGGACATCGTGACGCCCTTTCCCAGCAAGGGCCTGCAGCCGAGTTCGCTGAGCACGGCCTGATGGTTACTCTTTCACGTCCATGAATTCCCGCGCCCAGACTCGATACTCCTGCAGTGTCGAGTACTTGGTGGAGAGTTCCGACGCGGACAGGTCGGACGCGGTGATGTTGCGCTGCTCCCTGAGGCAGTCATAGGTCGCCTTGATCGCCGCGAAGTAGGCGGCATGCCCGTTCACCACGACCCGCACACCGGCCTTGGCCAGGCGGGCGTTGTCACGCAACTGGGGATTGCCATAGGTCACCAGCATCACCGGCACGCTCAGGTGCTGGGTGATCTCTTCCAGGTGCGCGAAATCGCGAATGCCGACCATGCAGATACCGTCCGCGCCTGCGGCCTCGTAGGCCTTGGTGCGGGAGATGACTTCCGCGGTGCTCAATTCGGTGGCATTGGTCCGGGCAAAGATGCTCAGGGCTTCGTCGATACGGGCTTCCAGCGCGCCCTTGATCTTGCCGATGCCTTCCTCGACGCTCACCAGGTCGGTGGACTTGCGGCCATAGCCGGCCGGCAGCACGGTGTCCTCGATGGTCAGCGCAGCCACCCCGGCGCGTTCGAGCTCGGTGATGGTGCGCATCACGTTCAGCGCATTGCCGTAGCCATGATCGGCGTCGGCGATGATGGGCAGCCGGGCGACCCGACCGATGCGCGTGGCCTGTTCGACGAACTCGCTCAGGGTGATCAGGGCGAAGTCCGGCGCGGCCAGCACCTGCAGGGAAGCCACCGACCCGCCGAGGATGCCCATTTCGAAACCGAGATCATTGGCGATGCGCGCCGACATGGGATCGAAGACGGACGCCGTGTGGTAGCAGCTGTCCGATTTCAGCAGGGATCTGAACGCTAGACGCAGCTTGTGCGGGGAGGTTGGCTTCATAGGATTTTCCTTCTGGGATATACCGAACAGACAATGTTAGCGCGACAAGTAGTGGTGACACGACCAGATGTCCGGCTTTGAGATAAATCGATTCATCAAGCTGACTCACGGTCACCGCTCTGCCTCGCGCGCTTCAGCCACCGGAAGCCAAGGTCCGAACGCCGTCGAGCAAGGCGCAGCCAGGCGCCGGAAATTTCGATACCCAAGCCTGCCTGGGCGAAGTGACAATAGTGGCCAGGCCCTGCCTTCCTGCCAATCCCGTCATCGCCTAATGCCATCATGCTTGCCGCCGACTTGCTAGACCGCTTCACCGCCCTGGATCTCTTTCTGACCCGGTATCAGCACCTGTGGCGGCCGAGACCCTTCGTCGAACGGGAACTGGCCTGGGAATCGAGCCATCCGGAGCTGGCCCGCTGGCTGCGGGCCCGCAGTCTGGAAGCGGCCGAGGCGGCCCATAATACCCCCCAGCTGCTGGCTGCCCCTGAACCCTTCCGCTCGCTGGCAGCCACCTCACTGGCGCTGGCTCAGGTCGAGGAACGCCAGACGCAACCCGGCCGCGATCGGCCTGGCAGGCAGGAAGTCGACGTACCCGGACGCAAATGGCTGCAGATAGAAGCCTTCGCCCGCACGCTGGATTTCCAGCACCCCGTGCAGCGCTGGGTCGACTGGTGCGCCGGCAAGGGCCACCTCGCCAGGCACCTGACCCATCAAGGTGCGCCGGCCGTCTGTCTGGAGGTCGATGCGGCTCTCGTCGAGGAAGGCGAACGGCTCAGCCACCGGGCGCGAACCCCGGTGCACCATTATCAGGCTGATGTGCTTCAATCGCTGGCAGGAGAATCGCTCGGCAGTCGCGACACCCCCGTCGCCCTGCACGCCTGCGGCGACCTGCACGTCCAGCTGCTCAGGGTGACCGCGGAACGTGGCTGTCGGCAGCTGGCCCTGGCGCCCTGCTGCTATGACCGCATCGCCGCCGCGGCCTATGACCCGCTGTCGGTGCCGGCCAAGGCCTCGGCGCTGCGCCTGGACCGGGAAGCCCTGCGCCTGGCCCTCTGCGAAACCGTCACCGGCGGCCAGCGGGTGCGGCGGGACAGAGATCTGTCCATGGCCCGCCGGCTGGGATTCGATCTCCTGCAACGCGAGATCAGGGGCTGCGATACCTATCTGAATACCCCGCCCCTGCCCAGCCACTGGCTGCGCCAGCCCTTCTCGGCCTTTGGTGCGGAACTGGCGCGGCGCAAGGGATTGCGGCTGCCCGCCGGAATCGACTGGCCACTCTGGGAACAACGGGGCTTCCAGCGGCTGGCAGAAGTTCGTAATCTCGAACTGCTGCCCGGTCTGTTCCGACGACCGCTGGAGCTGTGGCTGGTGCTGGATCAGGCGCTGTTCCTACAGGAGCAAGGTTACAGTGTGAGGGTGGGGACCTTCTGTCCCGCCAGCCTGACACCGCGAAACCTGCTGCTGACCGCGGAAAAACGCTGCCTGGCATAGGCCTACAGCCGCTCTACCCTGCACGTTTGTCGGAATTTGAGCGGAGGAGTGTAAAAAATACCTTTTGGTGATGGACTTCTCACAAAGTCTGCACAATAGTTAGGTTGCAATCTCGCAAAAAAAGCAGGAATAACAAAAATGCGCTACTACCTGCCCGTTTGGACCGGCGTTGCCGGTTGCCTCGTCTTCGCCCAAGCCCAGCTGCCCTGGCTTGCGGTGGCCTCCCTCCTTGTCAGCTGGTCGTTCCTGCTGTTCTCGCACGACAACACGAGAAATTCAGCCTGGCATTCCAAGATCTCCAGCCTTCCCGTCAATTCCCCCCTGAGTTTTCAGTCCCACCATCGCCATTGAGGCGTGTTTCAGGCCAGGGACTGGCCTACACCCGACCTGACCGGTCTGGCTGTCTCATTGTTTGGTGAAGCAGCTCACAACTTCCGCATCCCGCGTTAAAGTCCGACGGAACGTTTTACCCCCTCCCGCTGCCCGGGCAGGCCACTCATCGCACCCTGATGCGAAAGAAGTGTGCCAGCCGTCCGCACACGTTGTGACGCACTCCGCCCTTTTTCACTTCCCTCCCCCCGTCGCAGAACGACTGGCGTGCTATTTGCCCTGATTTGGGGCAGCTCGACAGCGCCGCCCGGCCTTTCTACCGTGTGAACCTCTTAATCAGTGCCGAGTCCTAACGTCGCTACAGCCATCATGGCATTTAGCGATCGGTGGTCAGTCATCGGTCCTAGAGCGCCATAGTGAACATTTCATACGCTGGTAGCTGCCTCGCCCAGTTGAAAGTTCGTGCACGGTATACGCACAAGGATGGAACCATGAATTTGAAAGAACGCGGCATTTTGCATACGAATTCCTCGGCAATCTCGCTCGCACACCGCCTGCTCGATCTCGCCGTGATCACCCTGAGCGCCTACGTGGCAGGCACCTGGGCGTCGGACACCGGCATGCGTCCCGAGCATTGGGTCGTCATCTTCCTGTCCTTGCTGATCTTCCACTTCCTCACCGAGCTGAACCACGTCTATGGTTCCTGGCGCGGCGAGCGCATCACCGATGAACTGCTCAAGATCGCCACCTACTGGGTGCTGACCTTCGCGACCGTGTTCATGGTGGACTACTTCTTCTTCGATCAGTCCTATCTGACGCCTGGCGTGATGCAGGGCTGGCTAGGTCTGACGCTGGGCACCCTGTGCGGCTATCGCGTGCTGCTGCGCTCGATCATGCATTCCTTGCGCAAGGCCGGCATCAATACCCGCCACGTCGCCATCGCCGGTAACGGCATGGTCGCCCAGCGCCTGGCGCACACCATCAGCACGGCGCCCTGGATGGGCCTGCGCATTGCCGGTTTCTATAGCGACAACCAGGATACCGGTGAAGAAGGCGTGCCCAGCCCGGCGCTGAATGGCGGCCTCGACCAGCTCATGCAGGACGTCCGCTCCGGCCTGGTCGACAAGGTCTACATCACCCTGGGCATGGCCGATCAGAGCAAGATCAACTGGCTGGTCCAGGAGCTGAGCGACACCACGGCTTCGGTGTACATTATCCCGGACATCTTCATGTTCCACCTGCTGCATGCCCGCAGCGAAAGCCTGGACGGCCTGCCCAGCATCAGCATCTTCGATACCCCGATGGATGGCGCCAGCCATATCGTCAAACGTATCGAGGACATCGTGCTGGCTTCGATCATCCTCGCCATGATCTCCCTGCCCATGCTGGCCATCGCCATCGGCATCAAGATCACCTCGCCCGGCCCGATCTTCTTCAAGCAGAAGCGCTACGGCATGGACGGCAAGCCGATCGAAGTGTGGAAATTCCGCAGCATGAAGGTCATGGAAAACGGCGCCAAGGTCACCCAGGCCACCAAGAATGACTCCCGGATCACCCCGTTTGGTGCATTTTTACGACGTACGTCTCTCGATGAATTGCCTCAATTCATTAATGTACTCCGCGGCGAAATGTCCATCGTCGGTCCCCGCCCCCATGCCGTCGCTCACAACGAGCAGTACCGCAAGCTGGTGCAGGGCTACATGCTCCGCCACAAGATGAAGCCCGGCATTACCGGCTGGGCTCAGGTCAACGGCTGGCGCGGCGAGACCGACACCCTGGACAAGATGCAGAAACGCGTCGAGTTCGATCTGGACTACATCCACCACTGGTCCTTCTGGTGGGACGTCAAGATCATCTTCCTCACGCTGTTCAAAGGCTTCATCAATAAGAACGCATACTGAGTCTGGCCGGGGCCGCTGGCCCCACTGCTCAGCACGACGATCTGGAGCCTGGACTCCTGACTCTAATTACATCGGCAGCGAGCAACTCCCGAAAGGATTGCTGGGCTATCTGCCGTCGATACCTGTTGTCCGGACAACAGGAAGGTTTTGAAGAATGATCAAGTCGATATTGGTTGTATGCGAAGGGAACATCTGCCGTAGCCCGGTCGCAGAAGCACTACTGGCCAAGGCACTGGAAGGCCGTGACGTCCAGGTCGGCTCGGCCGGCATCAGGGCGCTGGTTGGCCACGGCATCGAGAAGACCGCTCAGGAGGTACTACTACGGGAGAACGGCATCGATTTCACGACCCACAAAGCTCGCCAGGCGGATGCAGAGATGCTGCGCAAGGCGGATTTGATTTTGACCATGGAAGAGTTCCACTCACGCTCCGTCGAAAGTATTGCTCCTGAAGTCAGGGGTAAGGTTTTTCTGATCGGGAAATGGTTGAGCAATCAAGAAGTACCAGACCCTTATCGCCTTTCTAAAGAGATGTTTCAAAATGTCCAAATACTTTTGACGCGCTGTGTAGACAGTTGGCTTCCATACATCAAATAGGGAAGAAGGAATTTCATGACCACGATGCCTCGCTTTACTCCCGAAGTTAAGAATGAGTCGGATATCAACTTCTCCGCACTCTTCGGTATGTTGATAGATTACAAATGGCAACTCCTGTCGGTAATCGGCATTTTCGCCGCGCTCGGTATCGGCTATGCCATCCTGGCCACGCCGATGTATTCGTCCAACGCCATGATCCAGATCGAAATGGAGAAGAAGGGCGTTACCCGACTGACCGATCAGTCCACCGGCATGCCGCCGCCCATGCCCGAGGCGGTGACCGAGATCGAGCTGCTCAAGTCGCGCTCCGTGATCGGCAAGGCGATCGAGAACCTCAAGCTGGATATCGAGGTCAAGCCGCGCTATTTCCCGCTGATCGGCAACTTCGTCGCGCGTCGTTTCGATCCGCAGAATGAAACCGACGTCGCCTCTCCCCTGCTCGGCCTGAACAGCTTTGCCTGGGGTGGCGAGAAGCTGGTCATCGACCAGCTGGAAGTACCGGACAGCAATCTCGACAAGCCGATGAAGCTGAAGGTCGAGGACAACCAGAACTTCACCGTCTTCAACGCCGACGACGAAGTGGTACTGCACGGTGGCCTCGGCCAGCCGGTGAGCAATGCCGGGTACCAGATCAAGGTGACTACGCTGCAGGCTCGCCCTGGCACCGAATTCACCATCATGAAGAAGCGTTTCTCCAAGACCATCCAGGAATACCAGGGTCGCATCGTCGCCGGTGAGCGCGGCAAGATGTCGGGCATCATCGGTGTCGGTCTGCAAGACGCGGATCCGCTGAAGGCCCAGGCCATCGTCCAGGAAGTCGCGGACATCTACGTTCAGCAGAACATCGATCGCAACGCCGCCGAGTCCACCCAGAGTCTGGAATTCCTGCGTGCCCAGATCCCGGTCGTGAAATCCGACCTGGAAAAGGCCCAGTCCGCGCTGAACTACTACCAGACCAACAAGAAGTCGGTCGATATCGACAGCGAGACCAAGGGTGTCCTGGAACAGACCGTTGCCCTGGACAACCAGATCTCCGAGCTGAACCTGAAGCGCACCGAGATGGATCGCAAGTTCACTCGCCAGCACCCGGCCTACCAGGCGCTGATGAGCCAGCTGGGCCAACTCCAGGCCGAGCGCGCCAAGCTGCAGAAGCGCGTCGAAGTGCTGCCGGAAACCCAGCAGGAACTGCTGCGTCTGAACCGTGACATCGAAGTGACCGGCCAGACCTATGCGCTGATGCTGAACAAGGCTCAGGAACTGGAAGTCATTCGCGCCGGTACCGTTGGTAGCGTCCGCATCATCGACAACGCCAACGCCAACGTTGACGATCCGTCCGCGCCCAACAAGCCGCTGATCATCGCCGTCGCCATCATCCTCGGCGGCATCGTCGGCCTGGCCATCGTCTACACCCGTCATACCCTGCGTCGCGGTGTCGAGACCCCGGAAGCCATCGAGCAGATCGGTCTGCCGGTCTACGCCTCGATCCCCTACAGCAAGAACCAGGCGGACACCACCAAGGTACTGGGCACCAAGCAGCCGGGCGAATCCTCGCTGACCGCCATCACCCATCCGACCGATCTGAGCACCGAGGCGCTGCGCAGCCTGCGTACCAGCCTGCACTTCGCCATGATCGAGGCCAAGAACAACATCCTGATGATCTCCGGTCCCAGCCCGGGCGTCGGCAAGTCCTTCGTGTCCTCGAACCTGGCCGCGGTGATCGCCGAGTCCGGCCAGCGCGTCCTGCTGATCGACGGCGACATGCGCAAGGGCTATCTGCACAAGCTGATGAACACCAAGCAGCAGGACGGCCTGTCCGATCTGCTGAGTGGCCGCATCGCCCTGAACGACGCCATCAAGAAGACCGAAGTCGGCAGCCTGGATTTCGTCTCCTGCGGCCAGTTCCCGCCGAATCCGTCGGAACTGCTGATGAGCCTCCGCTTCACCACCGTGCTGAAGAAATTCAGCGAGCTGTACGACATCGTGATCATCGATACCCCGCCGATCCTGGCGGTGACCGAGGCCGGCATCATCGGCAGTCATGCCGGTACCAGCCTGATCGTCGCACGTTTCGGCGTGAACAGTGTCAAGGAGCTTGAGGCGACCAAGCGCCGCTTCGACCTCAACGGCATTCCGCTCAAGGGCGTGATCTTCAACGCCGTCGAACGCAAGGCCAGTAACTACGGCTCCTATGGCAACTACCACTACTCCTACGAGCAGGACGCCAAGAGCTGATGCACGACCCCGGCTGGACGGCCTGAGCGCCGTCCAGCCAATCCCTTCAGGGATCGCGGCAGTATTCGTACAGGCGCATCGAACAAGAAACTACCTCACACAGCGATTTCGAAGGGTTCGCTCCTGAACCCGGCCACGCTTGGCAGCCTTGGATCTCGACGCTGTACCGGATTGATGATTCTGAAGAATAGGAACACGCCAATGAACGTAGTCATGGTGCTCAACTACAAGGCCCCCAACGAAACCATCAGTTGTGTGGAGAGCATCCTCAAGCACTGCCCGTCCATCGATCACACGGTGGTGGTGGACAACGATTCCCAGGACGGCTCCATCGACGTCCTGCAACGCTGGCAGGCCGAAAACGGCCTTAGCCAGGTTACCGTGCTCGCCAGTCCGCGCAACGACGGCTATGCCGGTGGCAACAACTACGGCATGCGCTGGGCGCTGGACAATCTGGCGGTCAAGCATTTCTGGGTCGTCAACAACGACGCCTACGTCAAGGACGATGCCTTCGCGCCATTGCTGGCCGAATTGCAGCGCGCGCCCAAGACCATCGTCGGCTCGGTGATCCTGAGCTCTCAGACCGGGCGCCTGGAATGCTATGGCGGCGGCATCCTCTATCCGCTGCTGGGCAAGTCCAAGCTGCTGGGCAAGGACATCGAGGTCAGCGAGATTTCCAAGCTGGACCGTGAACCCGACTACATCATGGGTTGCAGCATGGCCTTCTGCGCCAGCCTGCTGACCGAGATCGGATTCATGGACGAGGCCTACTTCATGTACTCCGAAGAGGTGGACTGGCAGCACCAGGCCAAGCGCAAGGGCGTCGCCCTTAAGGTTTCGCCCGAGAGCCAGCTCTATCATTACGGCTCCATGAGCTCGGGCGGACGTAGCGCCTTCTATCACTACTTCCGCAACCGCGCGGCGACCCGTTTCAATCGCAAGTTCCACGGCACCTCCTACGCACTGGTCTCCGCCGTGTTGCTGTCCGGCATCACCGTGCTCAAGGAATTCAAGAATCCGAAACTGGCCTGGTCCGGCGTCAAGGGCGCCTTCAAGGGAGCGACGATGCATGTCTAACCTACGCACCCAAGCCTTTGGTATCGACTTCTTCACCGGTACCAAGGACGAGTTGCTGAGCTCGATCAGCCAGGATATCCATCGGCCCTACAGCTACATCGTCACGCCGAACATCGACCATGTCGTGCAGCTGCAGAGCAATGCCGACATGCGCGAGTCCTATCAGCGCGCCGGCAAGCGCATCTGCGACAGCCGCATCCTGATGCCCATCCTCAAGTCGCTGGGCGTCGCCGTGCCCGAGGTCATCACCGGCAGCGATCTGACCCTGAGCGTCCTGCGCAAGGCCAACGACGAGCGCCTGTCGGTGGTACTGATCGGTTCCAGCGAGAACGACGTCGGCAAGCTGCGCCGGATGTATCCGCACATCCAGCTGGCGCACTACAACCCGCCGATGGGCTTCATCAACGATCCGCTGGAGACGCAGAAGTGCGTCGACTTCGTGATGCAGAATCCGTCGGAATTCATCCTCTATGCCGTAGGGGCGCCGCGTCAGGAAAAGCTCGCGCGGCAGATCGACAGCAGCAAGCGTACCGGTGTCGGTCTGTGCATCGGCGCGTCCATCCTGTTCGCCGTGGGCACCGTCAAGCGCGCACCGCGCTGGATGCAGAAAGCCAAGCTGGAATGGTTGCACCGGCTATGCTCGGAGCCCAAGCGGCTGGCCAAGCGTTACGTGCACGATGCGCTGAGCATCCTGCCCATCTATCTCAAGGAACGCAGCAGTCGACGCACCTGAGTGGCTGCCCCGCAGCTGCTCAGCCGCAAGGAAGATGACCACCGGACAAGCCGTCCGGTGGTCCCGTCTGGATGGGTAGGTCTATGAGCATTCTCCGTAAAAGTACCGTTTCCTTCGTTCTCCTGGTCCCGTTGCTGATCCTGCACCTGGACGTGTTCGGCGAAAGCCCGCACAACCCGGTCGGCATCCTCTATCTGAACGAGCTGTATCTGGCCATCTGCATGGCCTTCACCTTCTTCTACCTGCTGACCAGCATTGGCACCCAGCAGCGCGAATTCAAGATCCTGATGACCTACGCCGTCTATTCGTCGGTGGTCTTCATCGGGTTGCCGGCGGTCTTTTCCTTCCTGTTCTACGGTCAGCCGCTGATCTATGGCCTGATCGAGGAGCGGCGGATCCTGTTCTGCTTCGGCTTCGCCACCCTGATGTTCCTCGGTCGCAACATGACCGCCTCGCAATTCGAGAAGGCCCTGCTGATCACCGCGCTGCTGGCCGCCGTCATGGCCTGGATGTTCAAGTTCGGCGTGCTGCCGGACCTGCGTGACAAGCAATCCTCCTTCGACCGCCCGGACCGTTCCTCCATCGGTGCGCCGGCGCTGTGCCTGGCCTACTTCTACTGCATCCAGACCTGGAACAAGGGCATCTCGCCGATCGATGGCTCGGCGCGCAGCAAGACCGTCCATATCGTGCTGGCCATGGTCTTCCTGCTGACCCTGGTGTTCGGTACCCAGACCCGGCAGCTGATCGTGCTGGCGCTGGTTTTCACCGTGTTCTGCCTGAAGAGCAAGTCCATCGTCTGGATCTGCGTCTCTACGCTGCTGCTGTCGCCCTTCTTCATCTTCCCCGACCTGATGAAGGTACTGGGGCTGAATCTGGACTTCTATGCCCAGTCGGTGGAGGACGGTCCCACCGATGGCGTGCGTGAGCAGACCATCGGCTACATCTTCTCCCACCTCAGCCAGAACCACTGGTTGCCGAGTGGCTCGCTGTCGCTGATGTGGAACAACGGCTTCATCCCCTATTTCGGCGAGTACTTCTTCCTCTCCGACGTCGGGGTGTTCGGCACCCTGTTCCGTTTCGGCTTCCTGGCCTTCATCATCATCCCGGTATCGCTGTTCCTCTACTATCGCTGGGCGAAGATGCTGCACCCCGATACCGGCTTCGTGGTGACCGCCACCTTGGCCCAGCTGGTGATTTGGCCGTTGGCCGGCTTCTTCGAGTACCTCCAGGCCACCATCTGCTATCTGATGGTGATCCAGGCGCTGCGCACGCTGCACCACTACAGCTCCGCGTCCGCCCCGGAGACCTACGTCAGCAGTCCCTACCCGCGCCCGAGCAGCCAGCTGGCTCGCCCGGTCTGATCCCTCGTGGCCCCCCCCGGGCCCCCGGGGGGCCCCCCGAGGGTTTGCCCCCCCCCCGGGGCTGGTGAAAAAAAACCCCCGGGACA